>JAIRNN010000228.1 GCA_031257995.1 Spirochaetaceae bacterium
ACCCCTGCTGGGCCATGCGGGGCACCCCCGCTAGCTCGTGCGGGGCATCCCCGCTCAGGCGATGGAGGCGGGTATGACGCAGGCGGATTTGCACGGCCCCGGCTGAGGGGGAGGACGGATATTCAGTGGGCGGAATTATCACATAAGTGAACCGTTGCCGGGCAACGAAGCGCCGGACGCTGACTAAATAGGAGAGAAACAGATGAAAAAGGGTGGCGCATTGATTATGGGTATGACGGGGTGCGGCGCGGCGCTATTCGCGCAGGCGGCGCGCTACAGGCGGCGCGCTACAGGCGGCGGAGGAGACGAGGGGGATACCCTGACAGGATGTTATCCGCGCACACGCGAAAGCGCGCGCGGTGGACATACACACAATGACGGCGGGAACGGCCTATATGCCGCGACCGCGTGCGGAATTATCCGCAAAGGAGTTTTATTATGAGAAAAAGGTTGTTTTCTCTATTCGGCATTGCCCTCATTGGAGCGGCAGTATTCACTCAGACCGCCTACGCGCAGGAGCAGGCGGGCGGCCATGGCAAGGCAAGCCGCGTTACGGCGGGCCTCGGCCTCGCGCTGTCCTCGGCAGAGGATATCAAGCTAAAGAACGGCGGTCTTTTCGACGCTAAGTTTGATGTCGGAGGCGGTTTCGGCTTCAACGTGTTTGTCGATTACCTGCTGCCGGTCGGTGTACCGGTGTCGCTGGGGGCCGAGTTCGGCGTTCACGGCGCTTCGTTCGAAACCAAGGGTACGACCTTGGAGGACACCATCACGGCGATCCCGCTGCTCTTGCGGGCGGCCTACCACTTTGCTCCGGCGCCGAAAGTGGACCTCTACATCGTCGGCAAACTGGGCTATGTCTTCGCTGCATGGAAGGGAGACGCCCGGGACATGATGGAGGATGATTTTGAGGCAAAGGTAGACGATGTAGGCGGCGTAGGTTTCGGCTTTGACCTGGGCGCCGTCTACAGCTTCAATGAGAGGTTCGGTTTGTTTGCCGAGCTCGGCTTCGACCGCTACGCGCTTGAAACAAAGATCAAGAACAGTGACTACGATATAAGTATGACGCTCGAAGCGCCGTTCACCCGGTTTTTGATATTCGGGGTCAACGCCAAGTTCTGAGCCCGGCGCGCGCGTTGCGCGAATGGAAAAGGGGAATGATTATCCATTTTCCATTTTCCATTCCCCCGAAAGGGGGCGCGGGCCGGGATATTTTAACGCGCTGTTTGAAAGCGTCTGTCTACAGCGGCTGTCAAACAGCGGCTGTTCTACAGCTAAGGAGTTTTTATTATGAGGAATAACGGCTATTTTTTTATCGGGATTATCGCGGTCTGGGCGGGAATCGGGCTTGGATTTGCGGGGTGTGATACCGGCGACGATGACGGCGGCGGCAGTGTAACAACGCCGGAAGTCATTAACGGTTTTTACGGGGTAACAAACAACGGAAAGACGATTGAAGTTGTTATTAAAAATAAGGCGCCCACGGAAAAATGGACGTCGGGGGACGATTACTTCGTATATATCGACCGTATCGAAACAAGCAGGGGAACGATTACGGTAACTTCCGGGAACGGCCAGATAATATTTACGTCAACTGACGGCAGTTCGGTAAGCGCCATAACTATTACGAATCCAAGCGCTATAACCGTAACAAAGGGCGGGACTACCTACAGCGGCAAGATAGTCGCGGCGCAAGACCTTTATTACTGCATAGGCGCCGCAACCGATGCTTCCAAGGCGCAAATAGAGAGTGTCTTTGCCGGGAAAACCCCTGAGCAGGTTTATACATGGTGCAGCACGACCGGAACATCCCTGTTTCTTGATTATCCTGAATCCAATATCGGAACATGGAATGAAATGGTACGCTGGGCAAAGGGATTTGCCGCGCCGAATGCGGTTATAAACGGTATCGCCGGGGATCTAACCGGAAAAGTGTCCGCGGTTGGCTGGTATAGATGGGCCAGCGAGGGGTACAACATAATGTTCTATATTTCCCGTATGCCGTTGGTGAATGGAAAAGGCTGAACAACCCAAACAGCGCCTCCGCCCGCACGGAGCGGAGGCGCGTCTTTTAACAGGAGGAAAACGATGCCAGGAACAAAGACACGCGGATTCCGGAAAGCTGGGCGCGGCATTGAAGGCGCGGCGTTTGCCGCGCGCGCGCGTTGCTCGCCGCCTGCGGTTATGCAGACCCCGACAACACCGGCATTTTTGCCTCCGGCCTGCGCGGAACATGCGCGGAACATGGATAACAAACGCGCCGGAAGGTTACGATTACAGCGGAACACTCGTTATCGACCGGAATACTATCACCATCACCGGTTACGAGGCGGATTATTGGTTCCCAAACGACCCGCGGCGCCCTTTTAAGGATAGTACCAAAGGCGTTTCCCTCAAGGGCTGCTCAGAGAGCGGAAAGATCTACATCAACGACTTCGGGTGGAAAGAGGGCATCCCCTGCGAGTACACTGAGGGCGCGTCCCCCGATTACACGAAACTTTTACGGTTCCGCTTCGGAGACCGATACGAGACATTGCGGAGAACCGGAGCGTAGACACCCCTATCGGGGAATGGATAAGGGGAAGTGGATGTCCCCCTAGGGGAGAATGGAAAATGTCTGTCGCGTCCATCATTATCCATTTCCCTTCGCGCAACCCGCGTCCCCCCGCCCGGCTAACCGCCTCATTTACGGCCCCAAAGGAATTACCGCACGCCTCAAGCGTCCCGCGCCAAGATGACCGCAGGGGAGGTCTGTCCAACACCGCATGGTGAAACCGTGATTAATGCGAGGTCTTAGGGGCGAAACCCCCAGGAGAAGAGGCAGCGTATAAACGGAGAGAGGTGCGGACGAGCGGGCAGGAGCGAGGGGGCGGCGGAGCCCGTTGCATTTATCTGTGGTGGAGCGCTTTTTGGGTCCCGCACCGCACCGCAAAAATGCCAAAACAGCTTGGCGCAACCCTCGTTGCGCCCGTTTCATGTTCGGCATTGGGCGTCCCCTTTTACCACCTTCTTTTCTTTTACCGGAAAAGCGCCGTTATCTGTTTGAGACGCACGACCTTGCCGCCGCCAAAAGCTAAGTAGCGGGCGCCGTCGTCGGAAAAGGCCGAGGAACGTTCGCCGGGAAAAGGGGCGTAGCGTTTCTGCGACCATGTAAGCGAAAGGTCTTTCAGGCTCACATCGGTTCTTTCCGGGTCAAAATAGATGAAGGACTCGTGGACACCCCGTTCCAGAAGCGGCGCCTCGTCGGTGGACTGGAGATAGCGGATAACGCCTTTTTGCCAGTCGATGGACTGAATGACAGCCGAATGCGCGATCGCGCCCTTCGCGGTTCGAAAGAGAATGATATCGGCGGGTTTAAGATTGCGGATTTTATCTTCAACCTGCGTGATTTCCGAACTGCGAGAACCGAAAAACGCGGTGCCCGCATAAAAAGACGCCTTCGCGCCCCGGGGCATACCCAGCGCCCGGCGGAGTAGTAGACTTAAGTCCTTGCCCCGCTGTTTGGCGATGTAACTGAGTACGTGCCAGACAAACCCGGAACAATCCATGCCCGTCCAAGCGATGCTGTAGAGATAGTTGTATACGTCGCTTTCCTCGATGCCCCGGCCCGTGGACAACACATAGGGCTGATGCGGCAGTCCCCGGTAGGCCCCGGCTTTCATGCGGGCGATGTCGAAAACGTCTTGAGAAATGTTCCACTTTTGTTCGGCGATGTCGAGGATGATGACTTTTTCCCTCCCGTCGCCCAGAGCGGCCGCATATTTGGCAAAATCCTCGCTTTCAAGCGTGTCGTGGATAACCGGCCACAGTTCCGCCGGGTCGGCCTTGCCCTTGCCGAGAAAGTCCCAGCCGCCATCGACCAGTTGGTCGCGCTCGTGGTTTTCGGCAAAGGGCATACGGAGATTCATCACCTTGCCGCCGATGATGTAGGTTCTGAAACACTGCCGATACGCCTCCTCGATAAAACGCTCCGCCCCGTTACCCCATATCCGCGCCGGATCGGAAAACGAAAGCAGGGACTCGATATCGGCTTTGTCCGCGCCGGCATTGTTTGCCGCCTCGCCGGTAACACGCTTGTCCGCAACGTGTTCATCTGCTCTCTGTTCGTCCGCGAAAACCGGCATAGCGACCGGCACAAAGACGAACAGCATCGCGGCGGCAATGAGCATCACCGTTTTTCAGCTTCCAAGTAATACTGCACGGTACCGTATTTCAGTTCGGCAATTGCCGCTTCGTCGCACACAAGCGTCACGTTCGGATGCATCTGGAGACATGAGGCCGTGCACAT
The DNA here is from genome assembly GCA_031257995.1 of Spirochaetaceae bacterium. Taxonomy (GTDB): domain Bacteria; phylum Spirochaetota; class Spirochaetia; order Treponematales; family Breznakiellaceae; genus JAIRNN01. Next base: position 4,286 of record JAIRNN010000228.1, read on the forward strand.
CTGGGTAACCGGGCCCTCAACACAGGCAGCCACCGCGCGGGCCTTCCGCTTCCCGGCGGCGGCAATCACCACCTCGCGCGCGTCCATCACCGTGCCAACCCCGACCGAGAGCGCCTCCTTGGGCACCTCGTCAACGCGGGAAAAGAACCGGGCATTCACTTCGCGGGTCTCCTGAGTCAAGGCAACCACGCGGGTACGGGACGTGAGAGAAGACCCCGGCTCGTTAAACGCGATGTGCCCGTCCTCGCCGATACCGCCCAGAAACAGCTCGATACCCCCTGCATCCTTGATCGCCTCCTCGTAAGCGGCACATTCCGCCTTGAGATCATTCGCGCAACCGTCCAACATATGGATGTTCTCTTTGGCGACATTAACCTGAGAGAAAAAATGGTCATCCATAAACTTGTGGTAACTCTGCGGATGATCCGGGGCGAGCCCCACATACTCATCCATGTTGAACGTCGTCACGTTCTCGAAAGACACGAGGCTCGCCTTGTGTCTGCCAACCAACCCCTGGTAAATCAGTATCGGCGTGGAACCCGTAGGAAGCCCCAGCACAAAAGGTTTAGTTGGCGAAGCGGAAAAAAAACGAATCCGCTGCATGATATAATCTGCCGTCCACACCGCCGCATCTTTTTCACTTTGCCTCATAATTAAACGCATCATTTCCTCCTCTCGGAATGTTGTCTTTGAGACTCCAGTTTAGTACTTTTCGCCCGCCGTTGCAAGATTTCGGGTTGCAAGTGACTACAAGGGTTGGGGGAAGTCGCGGCAACATTGTTGCCGGCCCCTTCGCTACAGCCCGCCACCCGCAAGCGGGCTTAGGGTCTTACGCTATCCCCCTCTGCGGGGACACCAAGGCATCCAACGGATGCCCGGCATCCTTTGGATGCCCCGCCCTAACCACGGCTTTCATCACAGCGGTTCACCGTGAACAACGGACGGCTTTCCCCCTCTGGAAATGGAAAATGGAAAGTGGATAATAGAAAGAAAACGCATGGCCTCCAGGATCCGCCATTACCCATTCCCCCGAAGGGGCTTTACTGGTATGCGGCTTAACAGAACAGGCGGTTCCATTCGCGCCTGCCGCTATTCATCCCCTCAGTTGACCTAATCCCAGTTGTCGAAGATGCCGCTGTTCAGGCTGCCTTCCGGGCCCTCCCCCGCCGTTGATTTGCGTCCTTTATTGAGCCCTCCTGAAGCGCCGCCGACATAGATCGCGCAGCCCAAATTGTTGTCGCCGTTGGATTTATCGCCCGCGTCTGACCCGTAAATAACGCCGCCGGTCTTGATGAAGAGGCCGCTGGGTTCACTGTCGGTACCAACACGCACGCCCACGCCTTTATTGCCGGAGGAATTGCCGCTTATCTCTCCGCCGGACATGATGAACGTGCCGCCGCCCGCCACATACACGCCCGTGGTACCCCCGCCGTTTGTACGGTGGAAGTCCTTGATAACCGCGCCGGTTTCAAAAATGAGTTTCCCGCCGTCCACGTTGATAGCGGTGATGCTCTGGATAGGGGTGGCGGTACCCTGAAAGGTGATGTTTTTCAACGTCAGGGTAACGCCCTGTCCCACGGTTATCAGGGTTTGGTCCGTCTCCTCGTTCCATTGCACCGTCCTCCCGCCCCCGTCTATGGTCACGTCGGCGGGGCTGGTGTAGGTCTCCGGCCCGCCGCTGCGCCGGAGCACCAGTCCCCCTGTGCCGAGGTCCCGCCCCGTTTCGCCCAAGCTCACCGTTTCTGATCCCGAAGCCAACGGAAGAAACAGGGGAGCCTCCTCGGCCGCCGCCGCTATCAAATCTACGGCGCTGTCCCCGGAAACCCAGGACTCCCCTGAAAAAAGAAGATACCTGGGTTCTTCCGGCGCCGGCCCGCCTTCGCTTTCGGCCTCGGAGCTGCCGAAGAACGCGCCGCAACCGGAAACGCCGAGCGAGAACACCAAGACGGCCGCGATCGCCCCAAAACCCGCCACCCCGCCGCGAGCGCTTGTAACAAACCTTCATTTCTTCATCTCCATTCTCCTTATAAAAAGACGCTTTCGCGTCTTAATTATCATTAATAATGTCCGTTTCCACGGCACAGGCAGTTGCAACGTACACCCCGAACGCGGTACAGCGTTCGTCCAGAACTCCCTAGAGAATCACATTCCCTAAGGAGTACTGCCCATACTCCCTTGACATAAAACATAGGAGGCGAATAAGGATGGCTGGTACTGATAAGATAATCTGTCGGTTTTACAAGTACTATTGAAAGCGGCCTTCCAGAAGGCTTGCTCAACAGAAAGATGAGCGATAGGACGTGTGTCTGCCGGTAAAAACCTTCTTCGCCTTTGCGGTTAAATTCATTATGAGCGTTCGCTGTAGAGGAGGGCTTGACACGCTTTTCGCGAAATAGTATCAAGCGCGGGGGGTTATGAGTACCGTGACCCGTGAATAACGTACTCTGTCTTTTCGTTTGCTACTGTCAACATCATAGGGATAATATAACACATCTAAAAAGAAATATCGGGGAAAGACACAAAAATTCACCCCATTTAACCACGAACTTCTGTTTTGCAATCCTTTATGTATTTGGAATATTTAAAATGAACGAAACGGCAAAGTAACGGATATCTCTATTGCTTCGGCAGGAACGCCATCAGTGGATAACTATTTACATGCGGAACGGAAATGCGGTATGCTGGGGTTATGAAAAATCTTGGCTACTACAACGGCGAGACCGGGCTCATCGAGGAGATGCGGGTGCCGATGACTGATCGCGCCTGTTTTTTTGGCGAAGGGGTGTATGATACGGCCCTGAGCCATAACGGGGTCATTTTCGCGCTTGACGAACATATCGACCGGTTCTTTCGGAGTGCCGGGATGCTTGAGATCACGCCGCCGTTGTCGAAGGATGCGCTGGCCAGACTGCTGGGCGATCTTAACGCGAGGGTTGACGCGTCAACAAAGTTTGTCTACTGGCAATTGTCCCGGGGGACGGCGTTGCGGGAACACGCTTTTGCGGCGGGGATAAAGGCAAATCTCTGGGTGACGGTCGAACCGGCGGAGTTGCAGGATACGTGGCAACCGGTGCGGCTGATAACGGTGGAGGATACGCGGTTTTTGCACTGTAACATCAAGACGTTAAACCTCATTCCCAACGTGCTTGCCGCCGAAAAAGCGCGGCGGGCGGGGGCAGCGGAGGTGGTGTTCCACCGTGGGGACCGGGTTACCGAGTGCGCGCACAGTAACGTACACATTATCAAGGACGGGGTTTTCCAGACACCGCCCGCCGACAATCTCATTCTGGGCGGCATCACCCGCGCCCACCTCTTGGCTATGTGCCGGAAACGGGGCATCCCTGCGAAGGAAGTACCGTTCACGGTAGCCGAAATGTTTGACGCGGACGAGATTATCGTGGCGGCATGTACGAGTTTCTGTCTTTCCGCGTCCCATATCGACGGGAAGCCGGTCGGCGGCAAAGCCCCACAGTTGCTTAACAACCTCAGGCAGGGTATGCTGGCGGAATTTTACGAGGCGGTGGGACAATGAAGCCCGGCGGAAGGAGGCTCCCGATCTTTCCATTGATCACCGCGCTTTTCGCCGTTTTGCTGTTTGTCTCCTGTTCGGGCCGGATAACCGGGGCGGTGCAGACCAACGAGCAGGGCGAGTTTATCATTGAGGCGGAACTTGCGCCCGCGTCGGCCCGGCTCCTCGCCCCATTCTCCCCATCTGCCGCTCAGTCCGCGCCGGTCTTGGATGCCGGGATCATCTCGCGTTCTCTCCAAGGCGCTCCCGGTGTCGCGTCGGCCCGGATGCTGAACACCAGTCCGGAGAACATTGCCGGGAGTATCGGTTTTACGAAGATAAGCGATTTTCTCATGGCCGGAGAGCTCCGTTTTATTACTTGGGATCAGGGTCCCGCTTCGGGCCGCGCCGTCATCACCATTGACCGCAGCAAGGGGCCGCAGATGATCGCGATGCTGTCTCAGGATGTGGCCGACTATCTTTCGGCCGTCATGGCCCCCATCGCCACCGGGGAACCCCTGTCTAAAACGGAATATTTGCGGCTCGTTTCCAGCGTCTACGGCAGCGCCATTGCCCGTGAGATCGAAAACGCCGAGATTACCGCCTCAATTAGCTTTCCGGGCCACATCACGATGGCCCAAGGAGGCGACTTTTCCGGAAGCACGGCGCGGTTCCGTGCCAAACTGCTTGACTTGCTGGTGCTCGAACAGCCCCTCGGTTACGAAGTACGCTGGACACCGTTCCGCCTGTAACTAACTGCTGGTCCACTCACGAGGGCGGTATTCGCCTTTTGGCTCGGTGATGTTAAACGTATCGCCTGACGGCTCAATCACATAAAAGCCGTTTTTCAGAGCATAGGTTTTCACGTTTGTACTAAAAACCGCTCCCGCAACGGCTCCCAGATACGCCCGCCTGTCACCGACCAAGTTCGCGTGACAGCGCAATTTTTCCATGCGCTCAACATGGTCGTCAATATCCCGCGTGTTGGGCTTGGACTTGATCTCGACAATCATCACCTTGCCGCCATTTTCGAGAAACGCGTCAACTTCGAGAAAAATATCGTGCTCAGGGTCTTCTACCTTCGTGCCTTGGTGCGCCCGCGTAACGGCAAACCCAAGTTCGCGGAACTGCTTCACGAGGTTCGGAACAACCATATATTCGACCATTTGACCGAAACGGTGACCCAATTCGCCAATCCGCTTGTCGGTCTCCTTCATCTGCTTTTCGGTCTCTTTCATCTGCTTTTCAGTCGCCTTTATCTGCTTCTCGGTCTCCTTCTGGCTTTCCCGTAACTCTTTAAATCCCTGCGCGTTTTCTTCCTGTAGTTTCTTAAAACCCTGCGCGTTTTCCTCAATCAGTGCCCGGGTAGCCTGTATTGATGCCCAGACCTTCTCAAAAGTCAGCCCTTCGCCTATCGTCTGTGTTGCTTCCATAACCTTACTCCTCTATGGCTTAAATATAACAAAAATCCGGCCTTCCGTCAAGAGAAAAATCAGCAAAACCGCAGACGGCGCCCTATATAACCGATCTCTCTCTGCGGGAGCTTGCAACGGATGGGGTGATCTGTTATCATAATTCAAGATGCATTTCTCAAAAAGTCGGGGCGCTTTTATCCTCGCGCTATGGATGATGAAGGGCGGCGTTCTTTTCGCGCAAAACGGTGTGGTGCGGGACATCACGTTTACCGGGCTCAGGCGGACAAAACCTTTCGTAGCCGAGCATATTCTTGAAAAATTTCGCGGCTTGCGGCCGGAGGAAATCGACGAGAATGATGTACGCGCCGCGATTATCGAAAGCGGCATTCTTGACCCGGAACGAATCGAATTTTTGCCGCATGACGGAGACTATACGCTCCATGCGGTTGTCGTTGAAAAGATGGCGTTCTTCCCCGTTCCGCTGTTTATGGCCGGTCCAAGCGGCTGGACGGCGGGGCTTGCGGTTGCCGATATGAACGCCTTCGGAATACGGGACACCTTCGTGCTCACGGGGATCTATTCCGGGGACTCGTGGTTTGCGATGGCGATGTACTCCCATGCGGGTGTTACCGCCGTCCGTCCGGGGTTTATGGGGGCCGTCTCCTATGCCCATAGCGAATTCAAGGCGCACAACGCTTACGGGGATACATTGTTCAGCATAGATCGCGCCGAGGCGGACGTTTCAGGCGGCGTCAACTATCAGTTTAGCGGGCTATGGGAAGGCCGTTTTATGCTTGGATACAACCGCAGCGCCTTCGAAACGTTGAACCGAATCGATCACGCGATTACGGCACGACCGCAGATCGGGTTGCGCGGCAGTAACTGGGACGGGTATCTTTTAAACCAAAACAGCGCGGCGCTTGAATACGAGATGCGGGCCGTTCTTGACGGCGCGGCAACCCACCGTGTGAGCCTCCTTTTCAACTATAACAGGTCAATCGTCGGCGGCTTCCGGTGGACGGCGAAGGGCGGCGCCGTCTGGAGTCCTGAATCCGATATGTTTACCGAAAAGCCCCCTTCTACGGTCAACGTTACCCTTATGACCGATAATTTCAGGGCGACAACGATGACCGGTCTCTATGCGGGTTTTGAAAAAGCTCTCTGGCGGACAAACGCCGGTACTTTGGCGCTTCTCGCGGCGTATCAGGCGTTCGTGTCGCGGAGTTTGTCGGACGGCGATTCCTTCGACCACGGCCCTTTTGCCGGCGTTCAGTTTTATCTCAGGCGGATCGCCATTCCCGCCATCGGTCTGGGCATTTCCTTTAACCTTGTCCGCGAAACAACCCAGTGGAGTTTCAGCATCGGGATGCAGTTTTAACGGATACCGTAATCCCGGGAACCGCAGATGAACACGGATAGACACGGATAGACACAGATAGTCTTTAGCCCGATAGTCTGTCGGTGGACAGAACGGATAATGAACCGCGAAGGCGAAAAAGCGCGGAAGATTGTTATCGGCAAACGCATGTTCTACCGCCAATCGCTCTGTCCCGCCAGACTTCAATACCTCTTGCCAAACGTGTTTGAACGGCTCTCCAGCCCTGTAGGACCAGAGCATCACGTGTTCCCGATAATTTAAATCACCGATTCTTCGCGGTTGAAATTATTGAACGTTGGCGGAACAAAGGGAATATCCGTACATACACCCGCCTCCGGACAAGAGTCTATCCGTCTCATCTGTGTAATCCGTGGTTAATCGCGATGAGCTCTCCTGCGACACGCCTCTATATCTTCCCGGCTGGGAAGGGCGGGAATCGCGCCTTTACGGGTGGTGGTGAGGCCGCCGGCAGCGTTGGCAAAATCGACAATATCGGCAAGCTCGTCACGGGAAATGGTTTGCAACGCCCGACGGCTTTTGTCACGGATACGGTAATGGACGGCGCCCAGAAAAGCATCGCCCGCACCGGTCGTGTCGATGGTGTATCGTAGGCGGGAAGACTGCCGTTCCCGTCGGCGCAGTGGAAGTACGATCCCTTCGCGCCCAGCGAGACCAGCACCACCGCGCCGCTCCGTTCCGTAAGCAACGCCCCGCCTTTTTCCACGTTTTCTTCCCCGGTGAGGAGAGTCATCTCTTCCTCGGAAACCTTGAGCAGGTCGGCATCCGGCAGGAGTCTTTCAATCTCATTTTTCGCCTCGTCCCGGTCGGGCCACAGAAAGGGGCGGTAATTAGGATCGTAACTGATGATCTTCCCCTGAGCACGGGCATAACGCGCCGCCTTATGAACCGCCGTCCGGCACGGCTCACCGCACAGGGACACCGAGCCGAAATGGAAGATGTTTGCATCGTTGATGATCCGCTGGTCGATCTCCTTCCAAGAAAGCATGAGATCCGCGCCCTCCCGCCGATAGAAACTGAATGAGCGGTCGCCGGTTTCAGAAAGATGGACAAAGGCAAGCGTTGTAAGATACGCCGGATCAAGCATCCATGTATCAACACCTGCGTCTCCCAACGCCTTCACAAGAAAACGTCCGAACTCGTCGTCCCCAACCTTGCCGATGAAGACGGTCTTACCGCCCAGCTTGGCGTTCATCGCCAGTACGTTCTCCGGTGCCCCGCCGGGGTTTCTCCCAAAGAGGACCATTCCCCGCTCATCCACTCCCGACGGCGTAAAATCAATGAGTAATTCCCCCAACGCGCAGACATCGTACATAGTCGTTACCTTCTTATTATCCAATTACCGAATTATCCAAATTACAGAATAGGCGGGCCCGCCCCTCAAGGGCACGTCTGTCCGCATACGTTACCGCCCTATCTTATCACGATACCTTACTCGTCAATAAGCATCGGTTCTTCCGGGCGGTAGCGCCCTTTTCCGGCTTCAATCACGGCCTTCACCCGTTTAACCTGCGGAAAACGCGGAAGGACGCGGAAAAAAGACGGAACCCCCTCCGCATGTTTTCGCGTTTTCTGTGGTGAACCGTGATAACGTTTTTTGTGTCTTTCCTGCTGTTTCTTTATGATGTTGACCGCAGCGTACAAAAAGACAGCATACTCCCTGCGGACGAAGGCGCCGCGTCCCTACGGACGAAGGAGGCGCGTCCCTACGGACGAAGGAGGCGCGTCCCCACGGACGAAGGAGCCGCGTCCCCACGGACGAAGGAGGCGCGTCCCTACGGACGAAGGAGGCGCGTCCCTACGGACGAAGGAGCCGCGTCCCCACGGACGAAGGAGGCGCGTCCCTACGGACGAAGGAGCCGCGTCCCTAATA
>JAIRNN010000241.1 GCA_031257995.1 Spirochaetaceae bacterium
GGAGCTGCCGGCGGGGAGGACGTGGAAGATTGAGATACACACGCGCTATTCCCGCGGCCAGGAGCTCAAAGACCTGCGGGTGATTACGGGCGAGTTTACGCTCGCTGTTCCGGCGGCGCAGGACGCGGCGGGTACGCCAAGAGCGGAAGAAGGGGGCGCCGCTTCCTAGGCCGGATGCGGGTTTGCATTCAGGCGGGATGCGGGTTTGCATTTATCCTGAATGCGGGTTTGCATCCAGGCGGGATGCGGGTTTGCATTCAGGCTTGATGCGGGTTTGCATTCAGGCCGGATGCGGGTTTGCATTCAGGCTGAATGCGGGTTTGCATTCAGGCGGGATGCGGGTTTGCATTCAGGCTGTATGCGGGTTTGCATTCAGGCCGGATGCGGGTTTGCATTCAGGCCGGCTGCGGGTTGGCTTTCCGGCCGGTTGCGGGTTGGCATTCAGGCCGGATGCGGGTTTGCCTTCAGCCTGAATGCGGGTTTGCATTCAGGCCGGATGCGGGTTTGCATTCAGGCCGGATGCGGGTTTGCATCCAGCCTGAATGCGGGTTGGCAGTCAGGCTGAATGCGGGTTTGCATTCAGGCGGGATGCGGGTTTGCATTCAGGCGGGATGCGGGTTTGCATTCAGGCCGGATGCGGGTCCCCATTCAGGCGGGATGCGGGTTTGCATTCAGGCTGGATGCGGGTTTGCATTCAGACTGAATGCAGGTTTGCATTCAGACTGAATGCAGGTTTGCATCTAGGCTGAATGCAGGTTTGCATCCATATATTTGGTAGGGGTCATTTTGACCGCTACTATATGTGGTATACCCCATACGCGCGTTGCGCGAATGGATAATGGAAAAGGGAGAAGGGAAAATGCTGCCGTGCCGTTTTCCCCTTTCAATTACCCCTCGCGCAAGCGCGGCTTATCTGTGGTTTTAGCAGGGCCTGGCCCTGATAAAATAGGAGGACACCCCGGCGGCGGCTTTCCGTTTCTGCCAAGATCCAAGCCAAAGCCGGGGCCAAAAGACGCGGGAAGTAGGACATACGTTCCGTGCCTTGTCCTCTTTTTATCGTTTCTCCCGTATGGGGGAGCATATTTTATGTAAGGAGGACTTTATGATTAAAAAGTTCTATCTCGGGATGGCCGTTCTTTTGAGCGCGTCATTATTCGTATTGGGTTGCCCGACGGAATCGGACAGCGATGACTCGCCGCCGAGGTCTGGCAACGCGGTGATCGGGGGCGGCGTGCTGGTCAAGGGCTTTCCGGTTGTGTGGAGCGGTACCGCCGGGAACGACGGTTCTGCCTTTGCTAAGGCGAAGGACGGGAAGGTAAGCGTCGCGGCCAATGCAGAGGGGGCGAGCAACTTCCAACTGCCCGCAGGCGCGGGGGTGGAAGTGTACATTGAGGCCACAGCGGTGGGCGCGCAAGAAAACCTTGCTTCGGCCGCCGTTACCGCCGCAGCGTTCGACACCGCGCTGGTTGTTACTACGGCGGGCAACAAGGTGGTCTACCTCAAGGTAACCGCCGAAAACGGGACGACATCTTTATGGTACAAGATCGCTGTTGAGATCTTCTCGCCAACGGCATGGCCGACAGCCGCGAATACCGTCTTCCGGGTTGAGGCGATCAGCGGCGGCTATGCCAAGCTGAGCGTTAAGAGCGACGATACCTTTGGCGCGGCGGCATGGCACACGGTTGCTACGGACGAACTTGCCGTTCTGAAGGCGGTTTACGAGCCGAACGCGCCGGGCACTACGGATACCGCGGAGAGCGGCAAGACCGCTGTCGCGTACACCGCCGCTTTGAGCGCCGGTGTTCTTCCTTTGTTCCAGTTCACGACGACGAATGACTCCAAGGGCGATATTGCCAAGATCGAGATCACGGGGACGGCCCTGCCCGATGCCGAAACCTACAGCGCGAGTCAGACCAACCTCATCGTGATTGACGTGGGAGCGCCGGGAGCGGACAACAGCAGCCTTCCGGTATTCTACATCCCTAACCAAGGACTGGGAACAGAAGAGGAATCCAACTACGCCCACATCCGGCTGCGGGTGAACCTAGGCGCGAGCCTCGTTGTTCTGGCGGACAACAGCGCTTACGCAAGCAACGGCGCGGGCAATGCTTGTTCGAACGGCTACTTCAACGGGGGCTGCGTCGAGGTCATGGCGGGCGGCAAGCTCCGGGACGGCGCTTTCGAGGGATTCCCCTTGGGAAACAACGCGGTCATCGTGAACCGCTCCGGCTCCTACCTGTCGGTGGGCGCGGAAGAGCGCGGGGAGGGCACTCATCCAAGCGAGAACACGTACGATATCCACTACAAGGACTACCTTTTGGCGCCCAGCGGGACTGACGGGGCGAGGATCGTATGGGACGCGGCCGGCAACACCGCTGACAGCTACCTGGAAGTCCGCCCGGGGGTCATCGCCACGACCGCAAAGCTCACGGCGCAGAAAAGCGTCGGGCTGATCTATTCCGTCTGGTTCGTGGGCGGCGCCCACCTCACCATCAACGCGGCGAGCGAAGGCGGCACTTGGCTATACGGCGGCCTGCACGGCCTTGTGGCAAGCGAAAGCACGGACAATGCCACGCCCGACTACAACTTCTACGCGGACACCACCGCGACGGTCATCACGATAAAGAACGGAAGCTCGCTCGACAAACGGTTCCTGACTGCTAACAGCGAAAAAGCGACAGCAGCCGCGTTTATCACCGCATCCGGCAGCGACACCGAGATTCCGGGTACCACTACCGGCGACTCTGTCGACTACGTTGACAGCTCTACGGGCATCAGCGGGTATCTCATACCGGCGCCGTCAGAGGATTAACCCCGCATCGCCGTTTGCTTTCGTGAACGGCGGCGGGGTTTTAACCGTGGGGCGCGGGCGGACATTCGTCCGCGCCCTTTCTTTTGGTTGAGTTTTACTTGGTGAGGAATAGAAAGAACATGAAAAAAAGACAGACAGGGATATGCGGATTGCTCCTCGCGCTCGCGTTGCTTGCCGGCTGTCCCATGGACACAGACGGGTCCGATACGGGCAACGGGCCGGAAAACGAGAACACGGACAGCGGGCTGGAAGACGAGGGCGGCGGAGAAGAAAATGGAAACGGGGGAGGCGGTGGTAACGGCACGGGCGGCGGAGGCGGTGGATCGGGTGGCGGGGGGCCCGGCGCGCCGCCTTCCGCGCCCAGCCTCCTTTCCGGCCCGGACGTGTCCTACGACCCCGTCACGCGCGCCCCCTCGGTAACCTTTGTCTTTGACAAGGCGGTAAACGGCACGGCGGCGGGCTGGGAAATCACCGGAGACGGCACGGCAACGCTGACCGCGAAGCCCGCGCCGGAGACGATAGCGGCATTCACGCCCGGCGTTCTGGAGACGTTCACGCTGACTGCGGCAAACATCATCGATGAAACGAAGACGCTCGCGGTTCCGGCTCAGGTCATGCCCGTATCCGGGGTTTTCACCCGTCCCAACGACGGGGCCGTATACACGATTACCTGGTACGATGACAACGGCGCAACCAACATAGTCAGCCTTCTCACGGACGAAGACCAGAATCCGGACACTCCGGACACCCCAAAAGGCTTTCTGGTGGAGGATGCCGCCCTGCGGAACATCTTCAACGCGGTCTACACCCCGAACGCGCCCGGCTCCACGGACAGCATCGAGCCGGGAAAACTGGCCGCCGCCTATACGGAGGCCGTCAGCGGGGCCGTCCTCCGCCTCTTCAAAATCACCGTCGGCAGTACCGCCGCCGATGACCGGATCGAAATCGGCGGGGAGGCCCTGCCCGCCGCCGCAAAACCCGCCGTCGACAAATACCACCCGGTTGTCATCGACGTGGGGCTGCCGGGAACGCCCAACAGCGGCCTTCCGGTCTTTTATATCCATGACCGGGGGCTGGGAACGGGCGGCGCGGACTACGTCCACATCCGGCTCCGCGTCAACCAGGGCGCGAATCTGGTTATCGAAGCGGATAACGACGCGGAACACGCATCGCCAGGCGGGGCCTGTCCCTACGGCAACCTTACAGGAGGCACGGTGGAAGTGATGGGCGGCGGCGCCCTGCGTAACGGCGCGTACCGGGGGTTTCCCCTGGGACAGGGCTCGGTGATCATCGCCCGCCTCGGCTCCCGGCTTGCCACGGGCCCGGAAAGTCCCGATCCCCTTGACCCCGGCCGGCTCGGCTATGACGCGGCATGGTTCGCGGGGCCGATTGGGGAGAATGCGGCGCTCAACTGGGATGCGGGAGACCAGAACGGCAGCTATATCGAGATCCGGGACGGCGGCGCGCTGGCATTTGACGCGAATCTCACGCTGCGGAAGTCGCTCGTCCTCAGATACCGCGTCTGGTTTGTCAACAGCCCAACGCTCACGATAGACGCGGCGGCGGGGCTTGTCGCGGAAGACAGTACGTATAAACTCTACGGCACGTTTTTCCAGACCGGCGGACAGAATCCGGCCCGCCCCGCCGCGAAGATTGTCGTGATGAAGGGCGGCGAGATTTCCCGTTCCGCGCTTTCCCCAGATAGCGGGTTCATCACGGCGGCAGATTCCACCATTACCATCAACAACAGGGGGAGCGCCGGCGAGGCCGCGAAGGCGGACTATGGCCGCGACAGCATCGGCGGATATTGTAATTGGGCTTTGCCTTAACCTGAACCACACGGGACTAAATCACGTTTTAACTACCCGTATGGCGGCACGGATTTTCGCCTTGCACGCTTCTTAATCTGTGTAATCTGGGTAATCAGTGGACAAATTGCCTTGTCTTTTATCTGTGATCATCCGGGTCGTCTGCGGTTCCCTGTGATTAAACCCTAAACTTGATCCGCAAAACAGTATACTGAGCCTGTTCCAAAACCCCAAGCTAATCTGAGAACAACCCTATTTACAGCGAACCTTCAAGAAAATTTAACCGCAAAGGCGCCCAATGCCGCGCCCGAAACAGGCACAACGGTTGCGCATGGCGCAACTTGGGTTGTGCTAGGGGCGTTATACATTTACACCACACGGTGCGGCGCCAATAAAGGCGGCGCTTGGATACCGGCTTCGGCGCTGCGGTACTGAAGGCGCGGAAAGTCTTTACCGGCAGCCGCGCCTTTTACCGCCCATTCGCCTGTTTTGCCAGTTTTCAAAGAAAGCCGCTTTCACAGAAAGCCGCCTTCAAGACTGCTTGTAAAGCCAACCGGCTGTCAAATCAGCGCGCCTCTATCCTTATGCGCCTTCGCGGTTAATTCCTTACCTCTTTGTCAACTGACAGTAATACTCCAATACAAATGAGTTTTGGAACAGGCTCTACTGCGGTTATCATTCATTTCGCTCCTCTTCCTTTGGTTCTGTTGGTTGCTTTACCTTATCAGGAGACAGGCGTTTTTTCTACTCCTTCCTAAAAACTCGGGCCTATATAGTTGTTCTACTATAACTATTCAGCCGTCTTTGTTACCGAGGGCGTTGCGGGGGCGGGAAGCCCCCGCAGAGGGGGTAGCGGAGGGCGCAAGACCGAAGCGAGGGGGAGACTTCCCCCACCTGATTGACAAGTAACGTTTTTCGCCCACTACCGAAATGACGACAGGGATGGCGGCCCAAAAGCTGAAAGTCAGTTGCCGGTAGGGGCGGCGGATATATGCGGCCTACGTGAAGGAAGGGGAACGCGAGGAGACCCTCGAACCGGAAGACGGCGGAGGAAGTGAGGGAGCGGGTGCTGAAAGCGTACTGGGAGCGGTATGGGACTTCGGGCCAACTTTTGCGGTGGAGAAGCTGGCCGAGACGGAGGGAATAACGGTTGGGGTCAGCACCCTCAGGAGATGGCTGACGGCGGAAGGGCTGTGGGCCGGGAAACGGAGAATAAACATATACCGGGGCCGGAGGGAACGGCGGACCTTAGGGAGATCCCGTGCTTTGAACACGAACGGACGGTTGCCGGCGATTATGTGGTACGGTTTGAGTGCCGCCTGTTTCAGATACTCAAAACAGGAAAGGTTCTGCCCCGGACCGGGGACAAGGTTATCGTGCGGGTCGGGCTTGACGGGAGCTTGAGTATCTTTTGGAAAGGGAAACCTCTCCTCGCCGAGGAGATAAAAACACCGAAAAAAGGCCGGTCGGATTCCTATGCCGCATGAACCATAGGGGACATTTCTATTGAACGTTGACACGCGTCCCCGATTCCCTTGACAATTGTTCTTCCTTATTATAGAAATTGAGTTTAATGAATTATACCGACACTCATGCGCACCTTGAACGGCTGGAGGAGGCGCATACGCAGCTTGAGGCGCTTTTTGATGCGGGCTTCGGTAAGATACTCGATATTGGCACGGTCTGTGACGACCTTGCCGGGCGAATTGCCGAATTCGGGCGATATCCGGAGGTGCGTTTTGCGGCGGGGATTTGGCCGTATCCACAGGCCGTCTCGGACAGGGAACGGATGGCGGCGGTGCTTGAAGCACAGATTGAGGCGGCTCCACCGGGGTTTGTGGTGGCAGTGGGGGAATGCGGGCTGGATCACCACCAGGAACAGCCGGATAAAGCCGGCGAACGGGAGTTGTTTGAGGCGCATATTGCGCTGGCCGCCCGGTTTGACTTGCCGCTCGTTGTGCATAGCCGCGACGCGCCAACAGAGACGCTGGCCGTTCTCCGCGATCATCCGGGTATTCGGGGCATTATCCATTGCTATTCCTACGGTGTGGAGGAGGCGCGGGTCTTTCTTGAACTTGGTTATCACATCTCCTTCGCCGGCAACCTCACCTATAAAAAATCGGACAGCCTTCGGGAAACGCTCCGCTTTATTCCTGACGACCGCCTACTCCTCGAAACGGACAGCCCTTTCCTCGCCCCTCAATCTCATCGCGGTCAGCCTTGCCGACCGGGCTTCATCGCGGAGACCTACGCCCTTGCCGCCGAATTACGGGGAATGGATAGGGAGACGCTGAAAGAACTCATTGCCGCCAATGCCGACGCACTCCTTTTCGCATAAGAGGCTGTTTCAAAACTCTACGTTGTGGAGGGGACAGACTTCTCTCGCGGCCATCGGGCCCACGTGATTGGAGGCTGTATGTTTCTCCTTTTGGGGCGTGATCTAGGCTGTTATCCGGGTGGGGACGCGGGTTTGGCAGCGTTTTTCGCCGAAAAACTCATCGTTATCGTCATCCCGTCCGAGCGGGGGCTGTCCCAACTCAAGATGTAGGCCATCGCCTCCGCTACCGGCGTGTTGGCCGACTTGTCTATCGCCGCCCAGTCCGTCTCTTCCGCCCGTTCCGGCGGCTCCCCGTCCAAGATCTCCGACTCGTACCGTTCACCCCAAAGATGCCCC
>JAIRNN010000353.1 GCA_031257995.1 Spirochaetaceae bacterium
AAAAACCACGGAAAACGTGGACAAGACGCGGAAAAGCAGGATTACAGAGTAAAATTCCGCGTGATTCCGTGCCTTCCGTGGTTAATTCCTTGGGTTTCATTGATCGACTGAATAGTTACTGTACATTTATTATGTTCATGACGGTGTGCGGCCTATTCGCGCAGACGGAGGCCGACTTCGACACGAAGGCAGAGGAAAACGGCGTGGTGATTGTCGGGTATAAGGGACAGAGCACGTCTGTCATAATTCCCGCAAGCATCGGCGGCAGACCCGTTACCGCCATGGCGACAGGGCTTTTTCCTTTTGTGTCAGTCTGACATCAATCACGATACCCACAAGCGTAACCAGCATTGGCAAGGCGGCTTGTCAGGATTGCGCCAGCCTGACATCAATCTCGATACCGGAAAGCGTTACCGGCATCGGCGAGTATGCTTTTGCCAGTTGCGACGGCCTGACATCAATCACAATACCCTCAAATTTTACCAGCATCGGCGAGGCGGCTTTTTTCCAATACAGCAGCCTGACATCAATCATAATACCGGACAGCGTTACCAACATCGGCGAAGGGGCTTTTTACGGGTGTAACAAACTTAATCAAGCCGACCTCGCCGACATTGAAAAGCGGTTTAGCACAGGGGTTTTTCTATCTAGATGGCGATGGATGAAAGATTGACGGGTTTGCTTCGTGCCGCAAACCGAAGACATCAATATTTTCACCGGGAGAAGTAACACAAAGAAGTAAACGTGCGATTTGCCGCACGTTTCACTCCTATCATTTTCCCCTATCCATTTTCCATTTCCCAAAGAGGAATACTTCCCGCTCCTTTTTTATCTTTTCAAGAGGTTTTGAAACAGGCTTATCCGTATATCTGACCGATTCCCAAAGAAACCCACATCTCTTAAATCCGTGTCAATCCGCGAAAATCCGCAGACCTTTTTATCCATGTCCATCTGTGTAATCTGTGATTAAAGAAGACTTTTTTGCCTCCTGCCAGTATTTTTCCATCATGTCAATGGAGTCCTTGTTCATGGCAACGCCGTCCATCCCGCATTTTTCTTCGACATACCGGAAACGCCGGGCGAATTTGACGTTGGCGCGGGTCAGGGCCATTGACGGATCAATTTTCAGATAACGGCAGAGGTTGACCACTGAGAAAAGCACGTCGCCCAGTTCTTCCTCGATTGAGGCAATCGAGGCGTTTTTCCCCGGCTTTTCTCCGGCCTTTTCGATTTCCCTTTTCGTTTCCTCGATTTCCTCGCGTACCTTGTCCAAAACACCGTCAAGAGAAGGCCAGTCGAACCCTTTTTTAACGGCCTTTTTTTGCAGTTTGTAGGCCCGTTCAAGGGGCGGAAGCGCCTTCGACACCTCGTCCATCGCCGATTGTTTCTCAGCGCGGCCTTCCACATCGCGTTTTATCTTCGCCCAGTTGGAAAGCACTTCATCGCTGTCTTTCACCTTTACGTCACCGAAGACATGGGGGTGCCGACGGATCAATTTTTCGGTGATACCGCCGATCACGTCGTTTATTGTGAACACCCCTCTCTGCTCAAAGATGTAGGCGATCATCATCATGACCGAAAACACATCGCCCAGTTCTTCCCGAACATGCGGCGCGTCGCCTTCGTCAATCGCCTCGATACACTCGTAGACCTCCTCGGCAAGATTACCGCGCAGACTTTCCGGCGTCTGTTCGCGATCCCACGGACATCCATCCGGGCCGAAGAGCGTTTGTATCGTCTCGTAATAACGGTTAAAGTTTGAATTCCGCATCACATCCCCTATGTTTCAAAATAAAATTACTCACGCCTTTGCAACCGCCTTTCTGCTCGTCGGCTCGATCATCTCAAAGGCCAAGTCGATTGAGAACGTATCCCCGTACAAATCCAATCTGATCTTGGCCCGTCCTTTCCGTCGGTCAATCTTGACGATTCGCCCTTCGAGGCCCAGCATCGGACCTTCCTTCACCACAATCTTTTCGTTTTTGTCAAAATAGACCTTCGACACACCGGCGACCTGCCCCGGTTGACGGATAAAATGTATCACAAGCTCCAGATCACTGCCCCGCAACTCGTGTACCTTCTTGTTTGACGGCAAAAAACGAAAAAACCCGTTCGTTATGTGCAATGACCGGTAATGATTCAAGATATGATCATCTTTTTCAAGCTCGACAAAAACATACCCGGCAAACACCGGGGCAATCTTCGTTATAACCTTTCCTTGTTTGTAAACTCGTATCTCCCGTTTGGGAAAATAAGTGCGGACATTCGACTTATCAGGGTTCTGCACACGAAACAACTTGATGTATTTCTCTTCGTCGCGTGTTTTCACCTGAATAGAAAAAATGCTCATACTCTCATTATAGCAAAAACGGAAAACTTAATCACGGGAAACCGCAGATGGCGTATTATAGTTCAGCATAAATGGCACGGATAGATACCGATTTTACACACCATAATCCGTGTTCATCTGCCGTATCCACACCATCTGTGGTTCCCCGTGATCCCGCGCTATTTCCGAAAGAATCCGCGCCCTTCACTATCCCGCTTTTCCAATAGAACAAAGTCTTAATGTACCGACAGCCCGCCGTTCCCCGGCCGGGCAACATCCATATTGGGTTGCCGTTCTCCCCGCCTCCGTTCCAATTCCCACCACAACGCCTCGACTTCAGACCGCGCAATCTCCACCTCGGACTGTAACGCCTCGTTCTGGGCCGCCCACTTCTCCCGTTCCCGCGCCGCTCCTTCTCCATGCCGCGCATACGGTACTCGTCTTCCTACATGTTCCGATCGAGCCGCGCCTTCTGGTACAGGTTGTACGCCGCGCTGATCTCTCTTGAGATCGAGAATTCCCGCAGGTACGCAACGATTTCTCTCAGTTTTGGGTATGCTTTCGCGTGCATTTCTGCCTCCTCTCCGTTTTTACACCGGAAACATTGTAGTATTACGCCTTGTTTCCGTCATCCTCTCTGGGCATCTTCGACAGTTCTATGATAACGATGTTTTCCAAATCTGTAAACAGCATCCCGGTTGTCGCTTCCCGAAGCTCAATGTGGTGGATATAGCCGGGCAGTTCCGGCAGCACGGCGAAGTTGCAGATGCCTACGCAGTATGCGGGCCGGAGCAGGCCGTACCGATGGCCCCGCCGCAACTGTTCCGTGATCATTTTGCTCTGGTAGTACACCAGGCGGTCACGAAAAAACCGGGGTTTTTCAATCCGCGCTTCCACGCCGAACGAGTAGCCGCTTTTTGTTCCTTTTCGTTTAACCGGCCCCCTGAATCTTCCCCCTTTTTGTTCAGGCCATATAAAAACCCTGTCATCGGTTCAGCCCGTTTCCGCGAACCTCCCCATCCTCCAGTCTAACCTTGACCCCCAGAATAACACGGTATGTGCGGCTTTTTCACAGCGGATCCCTCCTCATCCGCGAAAACCCGCAATCCCGTGATTTTTCTCATCTTTTTCGCCGTTTTTTCGTGTCAGACTAAAGCAAAACGGCGAGTCAACGCCTTATATAAAGTGTAGGAGGCATTGATATGCGCAAACCTAGAGAACTGGCGAAGAACGTCTGGTATGCGGTGGGGACGGAGATAAATATCGCCAAACCGCTATTCCAGTTGCCGATCGCCGTCGTGTTGCTTCACCGGGTACTCCGTGAGGCGAAAAAGCGTTTCGGCTTCGAGTTGCGCAGGCTTAAGCTCGAAGGAGCGTTGCTCACGTTCTACATTAAGCCCGACGATGGTTTGGAACTGCCTGAGATAATGCAGTGGATTAAGCAAACGTTCTCGGCCCGGTTCAACTGGCTGACGGGGAGGAAGGGGCACGTCTGGGGAGACCGGTATGATTCGGAGATCATGTGGGGAGGGCCGCCTGAGGGGACGAAGCCGGTGGACTGGGCGGCGGTAGAAATGTCGGCTGACACGCCGGTAGCGGGGGCGATGGCCTATATCTTGAGTTGGGCCAGCCTTAGGTCGCTCGGGATGACGATAACGACCCGGTTTTCGGCCCAAAACGCCGCCAAACCCGCGCCACCACCCGGCTAACGGCCCACTTTACGGTCGAAAAGGAGTTACAGACAACCTCACACATCCCTGCCCAAGGTGGCCGCAGGGGAGGTCTGTCCGCTCCACAACGTGGAGTTTTGAAACAGCCTCAGATGTCTCAACGCGAAATGTTGACATTGACCATATTCGCGGGTAAACTGTGTCTCGTGGACACTACTGAATTTGAAAAAGATGATATCTCCGGCTTTGAGGAGACGGATACCGAACTCGCCGCGCTTGAAGATGAGGCGCTTGAGGATGAGGCGGATGATTCCGAAGTTGGAGGGATTAACGAGCCCATTCCCGCCGGGGTGCCGGTGTACGCGCTTTTCCTGGCCTATTCCCGCGAGACGCTTTACGGGATTTATAAGGGCGGGTTCATTCCACATTGCGCGTCCGTTATCCTGCGAACTCGTTACGGCTTGGACATGGCGCGGGTTCGCGGGGAAATAAAGCGGGATATAAATCCGCAGAGGATCATGCGTATCGAGCGGATCGCGACGGAGGACGATTTCAAGAAAGCGGAAAAATACCGGACAAAAGAAGCGGAGGCGTTTCCTCTCTGCAAAGAGCGGATCGCCTTCCACAAACTGGAGATGAAGCTCATCGCCGTCCATTACTTGCACGAAGAGCAGAAGATACTGTTCTTTTTCAGCGCGGAAAGCCGCATCGATTTTCGCGCGCTGGTCAAGGACTTGGTCAGCATATTCCGGTGCAGAATAGAGCTCAGGCAGATTTCCACGCGGGACGAGGCGCGTATCGGCGGGGGGTTCGGGATATGCGGGCGTTGTTACTGCTGCTCGACCATTACCGATAAAATGAAGCCGGTTTCGATAAAGATGGCCAAAGAACAGAACTTGTCGCTCAATACCGCGAAGGTTTCAGGCCCCTGCGGGCGGCTTTTATGCTGTCTCGCCTATGAGCACGGGTTTTACTGCGCGGAACGCCACAATATGCCCAGTGAAGGATGCCGCATTCTATTCGAGGGCGAACCGTGGAGAGTGAGGGAGGTCAACCCGATCTGCGCGTCCATAACGCTCGCCGCCGAGGACGGGCGGCAGACGCAGGTGGCGGCGAACCGCTTTGTCAGGACGGATAACAAGTGGTCTATCGGCAAGGCCTCAAATGAAGACCGCGGGGAACGGGGGACAACGATAGATGATAGAGCCTAAGCTGTTAAAGGGGTTCCGGGATTTTTTGCCCGAAGCTGAGATAACGAAGAAGAGTCTCGAAGAGAAGATTGAGGCCGTTTTCCGCTTGATGGGATTCGTGCCGATTGACACTCCCGCGCTGGAATATGCCCAAGTACTTTTTGGCAAGGGGGGCGGCGAGACCGACAAGCAGGGCTATCGGTTTGAGGATTCGGGGGGCCGCGCCGTCGCGCTCCGCTTTGACCTCACGGTGCCCTTTGCGCGTTTTGCCGCCTTGCATCTCTCTGAGCTGCCTATGCCGTTCAAGCGTTACCATATCGCGAAAGTGTGGCGCGGGGAAAACACCCAACGGGGCCGTTACCGCGAGTTTACCCAGTGCGACTTTGACATCATCGGCACGGAGAGCGTGGCATCGGATTTTGAGGTCCTGCTCACCATGCACAAGGCGCTTTCCGCGATTGCCGGGGGCGGCGTTACCATCCGGGTGAACCACCGGGGGCTTTTCAACTGTTTCCTCGCCCGGATTGGAGCGCGGGAACAGTCCGTCGAGGTGCTTCGCGCTGTGGACAAACGCGCCAAGATCGGTGAGGCCGAGACTGCGAAACTGCTCGCCGCATTGCTGGATGAAAAGCGCGCCGCCGGGGTGCTTGAATATGCGCACGCCGCCGGGGGCTCCTCCTCGTGGGAGGAAACGCTGGATAAAATCACCGCGCTTTCGGGCGGGGACTGCGAGGAATCGCGCCGTCTCCGCTGCCTCCATTCCTTTATGCGGGAAACCGGCATTGATTCGTCCTTTGTCCTCGACCCCTCGATTGCCCGCGGCCTTGACTATTACACCGGGGTCGTTTTCGAGAGCTTTCTCGACGCGCTTCCCGGCATCGGCTCGGTTTGTTCGGGGGGCCGCTACGACGACCTCGCCGGGCTCTACTGCAAACAACGCCTCTCCGGGGTGGGCGCGTCTGTCGGCCTCGACCGTCTCATCGCCGCGCTTGAGGCGGCCGGCAGCCTCGACAAATCCGGCAGTTACGCGAAAGCCGCCGTCGCCTGTGTCAAAGCGGAGGATGCGGGCAGGTATCAGGCCCTCGCCGAAAAACTCCGCGCCGCCGGAACCGCCTGCGAAGTCTTTCTCGAACCGGCAAAACTCACTGCCCAGTACCAGACAGCCGAAAAGAAAGGCATCTCCTTTGTCATTATAATAGAAGAAAACGGCGCCCTCACCCTGAGAGAGCTTGCCAAACGCGAGAACCGGACGGGCCTCACCGTTAGCGAGGTAGTTGCGACACTGGATAACCGCGAGGATTAATCACAAAGAACCGCGGATGAAGAGGTCTGCGGAACGAAAAATCCACATGTATCCGTAACATCTGTGCCGCCATGTATGGTGCTATCCGCAGTTGAATGTGATTGAGCCGTGATTGAGGCGGGGACAGACCTCTCCTCTGGCCGTCTTTGGCCAGGACGCTCGAGGCTGTCTGTAACCCCTTTTTTGCCGTAAAGTGGGCGGTTAGCTGGGCATCGGCGCGGGTTTGGAAGCGTTTTTCGCCGAAAAGCTCGTCGTTATCGCCATCCCGTCCGAGCGGGGGCTGCCCTAAGACAAGGTGTAGGCAACAGCCGCCGGTATCTTCGTTTTCGCCGACATTTCCACCCCCGTCCAGTCAACTTCCCCCGCCCACTCAGGCGGTCCTCCCGCCAATATCTCCGACCGGTACCGTTCACCCCAAAGATGCCCCTTCCTCCCAGTGAGGATATTGAACCGCAGGGAAAACGTTTGTTTCAGCCGCTGCATTATCAGCGGCAGTTTGAGGCCGTCGTCGGGTTTGATGTAAAACGTGAACCGCGCCCCCTCAAGCCTGAGCCCGCGCATCTCAAAGGGATAACGCTTCCTAATCTCGCGGAGTACGCGGTGGAGCAGAACTTTCGCCCACGGCAGCCGGAACAGCGGCTCGCCGATAT
>JAIRNN010000036.1 GCA_031257995.1 Spirochaetaceae bacterium
AAACTATCACGACCTATTAATAAGCTATTATACGATAATGCCACTTCTGATAAAATAAATTGTTTTTTTGAAAAACTTATGAATAATTCATTACATGAAATAGCTGCAAATGATATTACTGCGGTAGTATATCGTGTGGCTATTGATTTTTGTGCAACAATTGATTTGATAAAAGTAGGTGATCAGAAAACACCGGGAACATATTTTGAATATTTGATGGGGTATTTGTTTTTTATAAATTTTGGAGTTATGCCTAGAAATCAAGTTGAAGTATTAAATTTGGATATGAAGACAAAATTACCTACCGATTTTATTTTTGATTTGGGAAACAACAACCCTAAATTTCATGTCCCTGTAAAAACTTCTACAAGAGAAAGGGTTGTTCAAGTTTGGGCTCATCAAAGAGTTTTGGACGGCGTTTATGGAAATGGTAGATTTATTGGCTTGCTCACTTGTTTGGCGGAAACAAAACTCGATCATAAAATAAAAGAAGTAATTGAAATTTGTTTACCCGATCAATGGAGACTATACCAATTATTTATATCGCAACTAAAAAGAGTTTATTATTTGGATATACCTGAAAAATATCTGGAACTAAACAATTTTTTTCCAAAAATCCATGTTAAACAATTCGGAGAATTTTTTCACGAGAGGGGAGAACTGATCGAATAACATTTTCTATTTTTCTAAAAACCAAAAAATAGGAATGATTTTTTCGTGCATGTCTTTGTTTTAAAATTCGGCTGACTCCAGGTTTATTATTTCTTATGATGATAAACAAATCTTCACACCGAAAACCATATTTTTGAAATTCATTAATTAATTCAACATGCGTTAATCGTTGTTTGTTTGCACATACTTCATCTTGACACTTGACAATAAAAATACCTTTAAGTTTTAATACTCTACTTGCTTCTTTTGTTGCCTTAAAATATAAATCAAGTACTGCCTCATGATATTTTTTTTCTTCATTTTTAATTGAATTATTTTGATAATAATTTTCAAAATTCTGATGATTTACATGAGCTGTACCACCAGGACTATGCATATAAGGCGGATCAAGTACAATACAATCATAGGTTTCATTTTCATAAGGTAATTTTCTACAATCAATTCCATTTTTTAAATCAGAAGGATATAGTTCAAATTTATTTTTATCAACATTTTTCCAAAACGCACCTTGCCCATAAGTAACATCAGCAATCTTAGATCCGGAAGAAACATAGAGATCCAATATTAAAGAAAATACATCAGCATTATTAGCGGTATATGCAGAAAAAACTAAATCATTGGTTGCAATACCATTGGGTGATTTTCTTTTTTTTGGGGTCATCTTTTTCCCTTCCATATCACACTCCATTATATTATACTATATTATACAAAAATAACTGTCAAGCCCTTTTCAAGAATTTTTGAAAAATTTTAGCCCGGTATGTCGCATAACATACGGATATGCGATCCGCCCTTCGTTTTTACCACCTCGACATGGCTGGGGATTCGCGTCCTGAGTTCCTCCACATGGGAGATGAGCGCGACCATGCGGTTGGCACTTAATTCGTCGAAGATGCCGAGGGCTTTTTCCAATGTGGATTCGTCCAAGGTGCCAAAGCCCTCGTCGATGAAGACGGCATCGAGTTTTATGCCGCCCGCCCGGCTCTGCACGGAGTCGGAAAGGCCCATCGCAAGGCTAATCGAGGCGAGAAAACTTTCGCCGCCTGAGAGGGTGGCGCACGGGCGGTTGGTTCCCGTGTTTTCGTCAAATATCGTGAGTTCCAGTCCCTTCAAGCCGCCCCCGCCCTTTTGACCGCCCTCGTCCAGCAGAATGTGA
Organism: Spirochaetaceae bacterium; assembly: GCA_031257995.1. Lineage (GTDB taxonomy): Bacteria > Spirochaetota > Spirochaetia > Treponematales > Breznakiellaceae > JAIRNN01. The sequence continues at coordinate 1,829 of JAIRNN010000036.1, forward strand.
AAGCGGCCCTCGCTCATCATGTTGAGACGCACGGACGCGAAGGCGGCAATCTCGTTCATATTCCGCGCCAAAAGCCACGTGTCAAACGAGATTTTCGCGCGGTTCCTGCCCGACCCGTTCAAGTCGTCCGAGAGCCCCTTCAACGCGCCGCACTCGCGGGACAACGTTTCCCGTTTCGCTTCCGCCGCCCTTAAATCGTCCATGTCTTTCTTGATCCGCGTCAAAGCCGAGACCGCCTCGTCCCGTTCTTTTTCAAGCGCGTCCCTTTCCCCGGCGATTTCCGCGAGTTTCCGTTCGATTGACGTTGATGACGCGGGGTCTTGTGATTCAAGCCGCGTGTCGTTTTTGACGGCCAAAAGCGCGGCCTCCGCCTCGGCCCATGCGAAAGCCGCCGCCTCGCGGGTCTTCTGCGCGTTTTCTTTGCGCGTCTTGGCCTCGACAAAATCTTTTCCGGCCTGCTCGCCCTTTTCGCGGATCACTTTAATCGTCTTGTCAAGGCGGGCAAGGTTCGATTCGATACCGGCCAGCTCGTCACGAGCGGACAACGCGCCGCCTGTCTGTCTGCCCGCCGCATCATCCGCTGCGCTATCCGTTGCGCCGTCCATCCCAACATGAGCGCGCGAAAGGAGGGCCTTCTTTTTTGCTTCAATCTCTGCTATCTTGAACCGCGTGTTTTTCTCCTCGGCTTCAATCCGGGAATGTTCCACGTCAAACGCGGCGAGGTCGTCGCGTATGGTATCCGAATTCTTTTGCAGGCCGGACAGCCGCCCCAACGCCCTTCGCGCCGCCTCTTTTTCTCTCTGCAAGCGGTTCAGTTCATCGAGATGCGTTTTAAGCGTCGCGGCAATATCGACAGCATCCCCGGTAATATCAATGGAAAGATTTTTCCGCGCCTCGGTATCCGCTGCCGTCAATTCGTCAAGCCTCAATTGGGCGGCCTTCCCCTTTTCTGTCATCACCGCCTTGTCGCTACTCTTTCGCGCAAAGCCGTCTTTCTTTTCCCTGAGCATCTTTTCAAAGGCGGCCCTGCGCTTCGCCAGATCCTCCGCCAGCCGGACGATTTTCGCCGGAAAGGGATGTTCGGTCGAACCGCAGACCGGACAAGGTTTCCCGTCCGCAAGCGTTTTCGCCAGTTCCGAGGCCGCCGCGTTTTGCTTTGCCGCCTCGATGTTCAGGGCAAGCTCGTCAATTTGTTTTTCAATCTCGGCAATCTGAACCGACACCTCTCCGGCTTCGGCCTCAAGACGGGCGGCGGCGGCCTCCGCGTTTTTCACGTCCGAGGCCGTTTTGTCCTTTTCATTGATTGTTTTTTGTAACGCGACAAGGCCGTCATAAACCGTCCGCGCCTTTTCAAACGCCGTTTCCAAACCGGAAAGACGGGCCGCCTCTTTTTCGAGGAAAGCGATATCCTCTCGCGCTTTGTCCAGCGTTTTACGCAATACGGCGGTTTCGGCGGCGATCTCCTCCATCCGCTTGTGATAACGCTGGACCGCCTCGTTAAGCGCCGGAATTTCCGCTTCCGCTTTGGCAAGCTCCGCAACGACCGCCTGACGTTGTATCAGCGCGTTCTGCCTGCCGGCCATTTCCGGCAACGCCTCTTTTTCCGCTTCCGCTTCACGGAGCCGTTCTCGCGCATTGGCAAGGTTCTTTTCCGCCTGTTCGGACTCGGTTTCCGCGTTTTGGAACGCGCTTCTTTTTTCCGCCGCGTTTTTGAGAATCCCGCGCAGTTCCAAAAGTTCCTTTTCCATGTGAAGGGCGGCGGCGGCCCGCTTTTTTACCGATTCCAGCCGGGCCTCCGCCTTTTGCACGATACCCTCCCGTTCACGCGGGTCATACAGACGGCCCCATTCCGCGATCTTGCCCTCCAGTTCCCGCAATTCCGCTTCGGCAGCCTTCGCTTTGTCGGCGGCCTTCTGCATAATCCTTTTCGCCTCGTCCATAGGGAAGAGTTTTCCCAGCAACACCCGCCTCTCGTTAGTGGTCTGTTTCAGAAATTCCGCGAATTCCCCCTGCGGCAAAAGTACGATCTTCATAAACTGGTCGGCGTTGAGCCCGATAAGCCGTTCGATGGCCCTTTCCGTGTCGCTTTTGTTCTGCTCGCTCCGCGCGGCGAGCGCGCCGTCCTCCCGCACTTCCTCCAGGGTAAGAATCTCCTTCTCGACATCTTTCGAGCCGCGTTTTGCCTTTCTCGTGTAGAAAAGGGTGCGGTAAATCTTGTAACGGCGTTCCCGAATGGAAAAGAACAGCGTTACCGAGCTTTCGTCCCGGCTCTTGTTAAAATCGCTGGTCAGAAAATCGGCGTTTCTCCCGCTGCGGGGCGTTTGTCCGTAAAGGGCAAAGCACAGCGCGTCAAAAATGCTCGTTTTCCCCGCGCCGGTCTTCCCCATGATGAGAAAAATATCCTCAAGAGCGGTAAAATCGAGGCTTTCCTCGCCCAAAAACGGCCCAAAGTTACGCATAATAAGTTTTTCCGGTTTCATATTTCACTGCGCGGCATCTTCCGCCTCAATCTCCTTGCGAATCTCGTTGAACAGCCGTTCTTTTTCCGCAAACGCCGCTCCGTTGTCTTCGTCCCGGCCCCCGTATACGTCATCGAGAAACGCCGCGAAATCATACCCGATGTCCTCCACCTCTTCCGCGTTTCGTATCAGCAAACTATTCTTTCTCTGCGCTTCGTTCAACATCCGCAGGGCCGCCGTTTGCGTAATCGTGAGGATATGGGGGTAATAGGGGGCAAGCAAATTCGCGGGCTGCGTTACCAAGTTGTCCCCGGTCAACTGGAGCTCAAGATAATCGTTCTCCGCCTTTTGCAACAGCGCGTCTTTCTTGTTATAAAAATACTCAAAATCGCCGGAAAGGCGGCGCATAGCATGGAGCGGCTCAATCGGGAGCGGCATCACAACCGGGGGACGGCCCCCCTCCAGCTCAACCTGCAAAAAATACTTCTGCGCCGGTTCCGCGTTCACCCCGCCCGCCTCGTCAAAAGAGTAGGCAAGGGGGCTCCCCGCATACCAAGCGTTCTCCCCGGCTTTCTGGTAACGGTGCAGATGACCCAGCGCGACATAATCAAAGCGGGCAAAAAGGTTCACGTCGACCTTTTCCGCCGTCCCGATAAATATCCTCTCCGAATCCGAGCCCTGACCGCCCATACCAAAAAGGTGCGCGCCCAGCACACAGCGCCTCGCGCCGTTTGCAATCGCGGCAAGACGGGCCGCTTCCAGCACTTCCGTCGCCGTCTGTACCCCCGCCGCCGGAACGAAGGGCAGCATAAAAAACGCCGTGTCTTTCACCATCACGGGGGTTGCCGCATTCTCAACATCGGTCACAAAATGAAGCCCCAGCGCGGAAAAAAGCGAACTCCCAAAGCCGAGCCGCGCCGGAGAATCGTGGTTCCCCGGTATGATCAACACGGCGATGTCAGGCCGTTCCCGCTTTAACGCACCGAGAAACGAGTCGAAAAGGCTTACCGCATCCGGCCCCGGCGCCATCCGGTCGTACACGTCCCCGGCGATTACAAGCGCATCAAACGATTTGTCCGCAAGAATGGCGAGCAAGCCGTCCAAAACATACTTCTGGTCGTCAATGAGAGACTTTTCGTAGATGTACCTGCCCAGATGGAGGTCGGCTGTGTGTAAAAACTTCAAAACGCGCTCATTATAACGCGGCTGCTCGTAAAATAGCAATTGGTATGAATGGGTATGAAGCAGGGGCCTTTAGACCCCCAAAGCGTAGACGGGACTGTGAGGCGCGGTTCGCCCTATTTTGTTATTTGAGCCTGTTTCAAAACCTCAAGTTTTGAAACAGATGCCTCACAACATTTTCTACATCATGTACCATAAAAACCCTCCAGAAACACCTATATTTTCATTACATCACAGATTAGATTTTTATGCAATACCATTCCGCCATTTTTGTCAACCATTTTGCAACAATTTCGCATAACGTTCCGGTCGTAGGCCCGAGCCGCCTACTGGCGGCGTAGCGTAAACAGCCTTGTTATGCGCCATAAGAACCCTTACACACTATTTTATTAAATATTCTAATCGTGTAGTTATAAATGCCGTTTTATTCTTTGATGATACGTCATACGATCCTTCATAACTATAACTATCTGTTGAAGAATTTTCCGGCGTTATTTGGAAAACACCAAGATTCGCCGAACGTAATTTTGATATTTTGGCGCCGGATTCTTTTACGATAGTTTCCGCTCTCATTCTGGTATTTTCAGCCGATTTTGCTATTAAGTCCAATTTAAGTTCATCAAGTTTTGTGTAATAATATTCTGGCGGCATGGAGAAGAATTCAACGCCCAAATCAAGTAGTTCCGTTACGTCACGAGATATTTTTTCAATTTTATCTACTTCAGCAGATTCTATTGTAACCTTTTGAGTAAGTGTATATCCAGTAAATATTGTTTTTGTAATTCTCCCATCCTGGTTATATTCACGCTCATAATTTTCATTTAAACCAATAGAAGAAAATATTATGTCTTGCTCATTGACGCCATTTTTTACAAGATAATCCTTAACTGCCGCCGTATCATCTTTTAATTTTGCAAAGGCGTCTTTGGATGTGGCTGCTTTTTTTGAAAAAGATCCCCGCCAAACAATTAAATCGGAGACAAACGATTTTGTTGCCGACCCGGTTACAATGATGTAATTATTTTGTATGGTTTTTGAGGCGAGAATACTGCCAGAAAGTATACCTACACAAATTATTACCGACAAACATACAATAATTGTATTCAAATGATTTTTCATAAAAAATCTCCTTGTATAAAATTATATATGACAAAAAATTATTTGTCAACGTTTTTAGTACTTTATGGCCTACGCCATCACCACGGCAGGTGGTTTTAGGTGTGTTTTCTCGAAAGCGAGTATCTCGCGGGGACTGTCCCCCGAAGGCATCATACCCGCCCCGGACCACCGCCCTCTCCCGCTACGCCTTGCCCAAGTGCCTCCACGGCAGGTGGCGGTTGTAAGGTCCGGGGAAAACGCCTATACTGACGGCATGAAGACCAGAGTCCGTTACGCGCCTTCTCCAACGGGGCTTCAGCACATCGGCGGGATTCGTACGGCGCTTTTCAACTATCTCTACGCCCGCGCCACGGGCGGGACGTTCGCGCTCCGGCTCGAAGACACCGACCGGACACGCTGCGACGATGCTTTTGCGCAGAACCTCTACGACACGTTTGACTGGCTGGCCTTCCGCTGGGACGAGGGGCCGGATGTCGGGGGGGCGTTTGCGCCATATATCCAGAGCGAGCGGACGGCGCTTTATAAACGGTATGCAAAGGAGTTGCTTGATAAGGGGGCGGCCTACCGGTGTTTTTGCAGCGGCGAGCGGCTGGAAGCGGTACGAAAGGAGCGGGAGGCGGCGAAGAGTCCGTTCACCGGATACGACCGGCATTGCCGTTCCCTGCCGGAGGAGGAGGCGGAGAGGCGGGCGGGCGAGAGTCACACGATCCGGCTAAAGATCCCGCTGGGCGAGCATACCGTGTTTCATGACGCGTTGTTGGGCGATGTCGAGTGGAAGAACGATGATGTGAATCCCGATCCGGTGCTCCTCAAGAGCGACGGGTTTCCCACCTATCACCTTGCCAACATCGTGGACGACCACTTGATGGAGATCACCCACGTCTTGCGGGCGCAGGAATGGCTCTCGTCCACGCCGCTCCACATCATTTTGTACCGCGCCTTTGGCTGGGAACCGCCGGTGTTCTGCCATCTTCCGATGGTGATGGGACAGGACGGCAAGAAACTCAGCAAGCGTCACGGCGCGACCAGTCTCGACGAGTTTCGCAAGGGCGGCTACCTTCCCGAAGCGCTGCTCAACTATGTGGCCCAACTGGGCGCGTCTTACGAGGAAGGCCGCGAGATGTGGACGCTGGACGATCTTGCGAAGCGGTTTTCCCTTGACAAGATCAACAAGGCCCCGGCGGTGTTCGATTACCGGAAGCTCGAATGGTTTAACGCCGAGTATATCAAGGCAAAGGGTAACGAGGAACTTGCGGCGCGGGCGTTACCATTCGCGGTGGACGCGGGGCTTTTCGGCGGCGCGGGGAAGCCGCCTAGCAGCGGGCAAGAGGCCCTGTTCGTCAAGGCGATGCCTCTGGTGAAAGAACGCGTGGTCTTTTTGACGGAGATTCCGGCGAAACTGGCCTATCTCTTTTCCGCGCCCCCCGTTCCCGGCAGGCATGAGTTTGTCCCCAAGAAAGGCACGATAGAGGACGCGCTCTCGTCGCTTGAAAGGGCGCTGCCGCTCATTGCAGAGTTGGCCGCATTGGACGATGCCGGGGCCGAAACGCTGGTGAAAGCCGAGTGCGAGAAAGCCGCCGTAAAAATCGGCGACTTCCTTATGCCGCTGCGTGTTGCCATCACCGGCAGCCGCGTGAGCCCGCCTCTTTTCGGTTCGATCCGTCTCCTCGGCCCGCACGAATCCACCGCCCGGATAAGGCGGGCGCTGGAATCACTCTAAACATCTATCACGTTTAACCACAGACGAACACCGATGATACGGATAGACACCGATTTTTATAAAAAGGGGACACCCAATGCCGCGCCCTTCAAAGAATATGACCACGGAGTTCTGGCAATGCGCTGTGCATATTGCCTTGGAGTAACACGGGGAAAAGAAGAATGAACATCGGATTAAGGGAGGCATGGTGTGAAAAACCTGCGTTGCCATAGGGCACGCCTTCTTCCCCCGGCACTCTAGGCCAAAGCAAGCTTTTCACTTTGGCCAACGTTGTCCCTTAACGCCAGACTAGCGTTACCGTCCAACGCCAGCAACGTTGCCGGTGAACGCACACGCGCCCGAACCCCGTTTCCCTGCGGGGAATTGAAAAAGGAAAATGGATAATGGGAAATTATGTCGCGTCTTGGTTTAAAGTTGACACATAAGGAGTCGAAAGATGAGAGATGTGATAAGGTACAGCGAGGCGTTCAAGCTTCGTGTAGTGGAGGATGCGGCCTGCGGGAAGTGGACTTTACCCCGTAAGGTAGACACCGTTAAGCGACTTACCTTGAGTTAAACACATGAGG
>JAIRNN010000081.1 GCA_031257995.1 Spirochaetaceae bacterium
TAGTATCTGTTATTAAGACGCTTTATTTCCGTTCTCGGCTCTTTGAACGGCAAAACCCAGTCCGGCAACCCCATATTACCCTCCATTATAGACTGCCTATATAAGTAGTCTAATTATACGCCGGATTACCTCATTATGTCAAGAGAAATGTGCCTGTCTATGCCAAATACATTGCATCTTCTTATGTTTTTGCAAATAGACGGGGTATTTTTGGCGGAGTTAGGGGTTAAAGCCTTACAAAACCGCATTTCTTAGCGGAAGTTGTTTAGAAACTTAAGGTTTCTAAATAACTCTATTTAGAAAAAACGTTCACGCAACCTGTCCGGAACCTGCTAGGCAACCTGCCCGGCTATTTGCCACGTGTTCGCGTGGGTAAGCCACTGTTGCCGGTAGCGTTCAAAAAACGGAAAGTCTTCCGCGCTACAGGGCAGATACTCGATGTTGACGAGGCCGGGATCAATGGCCTTTCTCTTTCCGGCGGGGCCCGTCATTGCCATCACCGCCGTCATCGCCGCGCCGAAAGAGGTCGCCTCGTTCAGATTGGTGAGAAGGGCCTCGTTGTTGGGAAGCGCGAATGAGAGCAGCGAGTTGTAGCCGCAGTTCCGGCAGAACCCGCCCTCGGTAAAAATGCGGTCGCCGTCTTTCCGGCCCGCACGGTCCAGCGCGGTTAGCGTTTGGAGGACAAGCGAGGTATCGAGCAGCGCCAAAAAGCGTTCGGGCTGCCTGATGATTTCTGGGTGGTGACCGGGCGTGATCTCGGCAAATGGATAGAACATCCCTTTTTCGAGAATCCCGGCCCTCGTTTTCGTATACTGCCCCGAACCCGTGACAATCTCCGGCAGAAGAAAGGTATCGCACTCCTCGTGCACAGCGTTAAACGCGGCAGGGACATAGGGCGGAAACTTGTCGGTATCATTGATCTCTTGGCAACGGATCATGTACGAGTCAAGCTCCATGCCGCCCAAGAAAATCGCCGTTTTCACAGGTTTTCGCAACGCGCTTTGGTTGAAAAACACGATATTCCCGATATCGCCGGGCTCGTAGTCAAGCGTTTTCCCCGGCTTCATCAAAACGCACCACGTGCCGGTGGAATTGAGGACAAACCCGCCCGCCTTTTCCTTGACAAGATAGGGGAGCAGCGAGGCGTTGGAATCGTGAATCCCCATCGTTACGATGGTGGCAGGGTCCAGCCCGGTCTCGCGTGCGATCTCAGGCCGGATAACGCCCAGTGTCTCGTAACTGTTCCGGTAGTTTTCAGGCAGCAACCCGCGAATCCCCAGCTTGTCCGCCACTCCTGAGTAAGCCCCCTTCGCGTGATCCCAGAGATAGGTATGGCACCCGACATACGTCGGCTCCGCGCCGCACACCCCGGTGAGCTCGTAGCTCCAGTAGGAAGGATAGTTCAGGATAGTCTTCACCCGCGCAAACTCGTCCGGCAGGCAGGTTTGCAGAAAGAAAATCCCCTTTGCGGCGTTGATCATCGCGGAAAGCGGTGGCGTAAACGTCGTCTTTTGTAACGTGTTCCGGTCACCTGCCTTCGCGTAAAACGCCTCTTGAAATTCCGTTCCGGGCTCGTGGGTATATAACACGCAGGGTGCGCACACCTCACCCGCCTCGTCAAGACAGACAAACGTCGCCCCGTGCGTCGTAACGGCAACCGCCTTAATCGGATACTTCGCCGCAAACCTTTTCAACTCGTCCAGAAAGAATTCCTTGATCCGCCTGAGATTGTGAACCCTAAACTCCCGCCCCCCCGCGCACTCTCTCCTCGGCATGAAATTCTTGCGCGTCATATCAAGCCGTTTCAGCTTGTCGTCGAACACCGTAACCTTCTTGTTCGTCATTCCGGCATCAAACACCGCGACCGCGTATTCCATAACTCCCCCCGCACCCGTCTTTCGGGCATCCTGTTTTGTCTCATTTTGCCTTATTATAGAAGATAAGAGGCAAGAAGGAAAAGCACTGCCGCCACCTGGCCCCGGTTTTCCTTGGTTGCGGCGTGACGGGAAAAGGCGGTGGTGTCTCCACGGTGCTGAAGACGCTATCCAAGTGCCGCTTTTATTGGCACCACACCGTGCCGCAGGAATGGCAAAAACGCGCGACCATGTTGTGCCCGTTTCGCGCGCGACATTGGGCGCCACAGAGGGGGTGCCGTAAGAATTGTGGAGGCGTGTTTGCGAAGCAAGCTTGGGCCGGAGCAAGTCTGGAGGCAGGGAGAGGTCCTCCCCTCCTCCATCCTTTTATCTTAATCTATTGAGGCTGTTTCAAAACTCATTTGTATTGGGGTATTTCTATCATTCGACAAAGCGGAAGGAATTAACCGCAAAGGCGAATAAGGCGAATAAGGATGGAGGCGTACTGGTTTGATAGCCGGTTGGCTTTACAAGCAGTCTTGAAGGCGGCTTTCTGTAAAAGCTGGCAAAACAGACGGATTGGCGATAAAAGGCGCGGTTGCCGGTAATGACCTTCCGCGCCTTCAGTACTGCGGCGCCGAAGCTGGTATCCAAGCGCCGCCTTTATTGGCGCCGCGCCATGCTGCATAACCGCACCAACGCCCCTAGCACAACCTACGGTTGTGCCTGTTTCGGGCGCGGCATTGGGCGCCTTAGCGGTTAAATTTTCATAAAGGTTCGCTGTAAATGCGGTTGTTCTAATATTCGCGCGAGGTTTTGGAATAGGCTCTATTATCGGTAGCGGCTTCCCCCACTGAATAGGTGCTATTTTTTGTATGAAACTACGAAGGCGCAGAGGACACCGCTCGCCGGGTTTGCTTGACAAACAAACGGAGACCGGATATAGTGAAGCGGTGAAATCGAAAGGGATTGCCTATATTCTGCTGATCTTCGCGGGATTGTCGGGCGCGCATCATTTCTACTTGGGCCGGCCGGGGAAGGGATTGTTGTATCTCTGCACGGGGGGACTTTTTTCTTTGGGGTGGCTTTACGATTTGTTCACGCTGGGGCGGCAGGTTGACGAGGCCAACACGAGGATCTATGGCAGCGCGTTTCCCGGCAGCCGGACGTTTGTTATTCACCACGAGCAGGGGATGCGGCCTTCAGAGATGGCCGGCTATTCGGCGGAAAAGCAAATTCTTATGCTGAGCAGCCACAGTCCTGTTCTCACCGTGCGGGAGGTTGTCGCCGGGACGAGCCTTGACGTGGAGGAAGCCGAGGCGGCCCTTGCCAAACTCTCGGATCGCGGTATCGCCCGGCTCAGGGTTGACAGCGAGGGGAAGGCGAGTTACGACTTTGGATGATACGTTCTGTCCACCATTAAAACCGCAGCTAAAACTGGCCGTCTACACGGAACGGCCCGACGAAAAGATGTATTTCGAGCGTTTCGGGCGACAGTTCGGGGTAATGCTTGTCGAACGAACGGAAGATCCCGTGCTCGAAACGGCGTGTTTTGCGGATGGGGTTCCGTGCATTACGGTCATCACGACGCCGATCGGCGCGCCGTTGCTTGAGGCGTTTTATGAGCGGGGCGTGCGTTTCATCTCCACAAGGAGCATCGGCATCGATCATATCGACCGGGAGGCGGCCACCCGGCTTGGCATCCGTATCGGCAACGTGAGCTACGACCCCGATGCTGTTTCCAACTACACGGTCATGCTGATACTCATGGCGATCCGGCGCGTCAAAAACATCGCACGTCTTTGCGCCGCCGGGGATTTTTCATTGCGTTGCGGCGTTCAGGGCCGGAACCTGCGCAACCTCACCGTGGGAATTGCCGGAACGGGGCGGATCGGCAAACGGGTTGTCGAACATCTTTCGTCATTCGGCTGCCCGATTCTCGTCTACAGCCTCCGCCGGAGTTCCGGTCGGGAAAACGGCGCGTATGCGGAAGATCCCTCAGTGCAAAAATACGCCCGCTATGTGGATTGGGACGAATTTCTTGCGTCCTCGGACATCATCAGCCTCCACCTGCACCCCACGCCCGAAACCCGCCACATTATCAACCGCGATACGATAGCCAAGATGAAGGACGGCGTTATTCTGGTGAACACCGCACGGGGCGGTCTCGTTGACAGCGAGGCTTTGACCCAGTCGGTGGAGAGCGGCAAGGTTTCCGGCGCGGCCCTTGATGTTCACGAGGACGAGCTTGGCCTCTACTACAAGGATCTCCGGGGAAAGCCCCTGTCCAATCGCCCGCTTGCCGTGCTCCGCTCGTTCCCCAACGTGATCGTCACCCCGCATACCGCCTTCTACACCGATCAAACGGTGAGCGATATGGTCGAAAACACCCTCCGCAGTTGTCTGCACTTTGTCAACGGCGAGCCGAACCCTTGGGAAGTTTCCACCCCCTGATGTCCTAATCGGCGTTTTGCCTGAGACGGGGCCTGTCCCTGCGTCAACAAGACTCGTGAGGAAAAGCATCCCCACTCCTTTACCCTTCGACAAAGAAAACCTTCCGCACCTCCTTTATCCGGGGCTTTCGGAGAAGGGTAGCGGCGTGTGTTTTTTGGCCCGGCTGTCGTTACGGAGCAACTCCATAAACTGTAGCGCAAAAAGGAGGCGCTTCTTGTCAAGACCATTGGCGATCTCGGCGATGCGGAGAACCTCACGGGAAAACGGATGGCTTCTTTTGGCCTTCGTCGGGATGTCGGCAAGAAGCTCTTCAACGGTTACCCCCAGCACCCTAGCAATTTTGACGGCATTCGCGGCGGACGGCATACAGCCGCCCGTTCTGAGATACCCATCAATGGTATGTTTTTTTATACCAGTTTGCAGGGCAAGTTCCTTGACCTGCATTTCAGAGATAAGAAGCTGGGTTTTCAAATTTTGATTAAAACTCATAGTAACAAGTTATTCTTGTTGCCGGACAAAAAGAAGAAAAGCTGATAGTATTTTTTCACTATTTCTATTTAATTTTCGTAAATTACTGGATAACTACTAGACAAAAATCTCATTATTGTAGTATCATAATAATCAATCTCTGATTGCGGTAACTTTAAAGCGTCAGATTTTGGAGGGGCTTGTATAACGGCCCGTTTTGTGGAAGAATTGTCTTGTCCGGCCTTTGTCCGCGGTAACGGAAAGGTTTTCCAACTTCCTGTCCATTGTCGTATTTGCGCGATCCTTACACGCAAATACCGGAGGCCGGACGGGCGATTCTTCGACTCAAAGCCCAAAAATCTTGTGGGCGCGTGTTTTTTTGCTTTTTTTTCAAAAATATCGGCATTTTGCTTGACACTATTGCAAGGTTTCTGGTATACTCATTTTATTCCCCTGTAGCTCAGTTGGCAGAGCAAGTGACTGTTAATCACTGGGTCGGCGGTTCAAGCCCGTCCGGGGGAGGAATGCGGGGTGACAGAGGGAGTATAATACTTTATTAAGTTATGAAATTTCGAGAAGTAGTGCCGAAACACCTGATCTACAAGTCAGGGTTGCCGGGGATGGATTATGTTATTAATCCTTATACGGGTTGTTCGCATGGGTGTGTTTACTGTTATGCTGAATTTATGCGGCAATTCACCGGACACAAGGAAGACTGGGGAACTTTTGTTGATATAAAATGCTACCGAAAATCGCTGGCAGTGATGTATTATGCGGAACGCTCGTTTATGATAAGCTCGGTTACAGATTGTTACAACCATGCCGAGAGAAAGTATCAAAAGACTCGCGGCATCTTGAAACAGTTTATCAATTCCGAATGTAAAGTCAACATACAGACCAAAAGCGGTTTGATTGTTCGCGACCTTGAAATTCTCCGGCGGATTCCTTCCGTACAGGTCGGTTTTTCGTTCAGTTCGTTGGACTGGCCTTTTCAAAAGATCATGGAACCGGGGGCAAGCAGTCCCGCAATAAAACTGGACGCGCTTATGAAACTGCACAACGCCGGTATTCCGGTGTGGGTCTCGATATCGCCGGTATTTCCGCTGTTGACCGATTACAAGGCGATCGTCCAAGCTTGCCGTCCCTATACCAACCGCTTCCAGTTTGAAAATCTAAAACTGCGGACGCTCTGTAGGGGCAAAGTGTTGAAGCTCATTGATGAGAATTATCCCAAAGCGTGGTCTGAGTACGACTGGATATACAATCAGGGCGGTGGTGATGAATACTGGTCCGAGTTAAAGAAAGAGATTGCCGCATACTGCGAGCAGGAAAAACTTGACTACGAAATCGCGTTCGATGCCGACCACAAGGAAAGAATGGAAGCCGGAAACGCCGCCAAAATTAGGTGAAAGAATATTCCAATTGACAAATTAAAGTCTGCGTAATCCTGCTTTTTTGGACGAATTTTTTGAGAAGGGAGCCTCTTTCGGCAAGGGATAGAATTCGCTGCCGCTGTCTCCCCAAGTTAACGGAAAAGAAGGGGCCGCGCCGAAGCGCGATGCCCCCTTTAGCCCCTCTAGGGGGCACTTACCCGCTGACCGGCGGCAGGTCGACGCTCTCCCGTTTTGAGGGCCAGACAAGGGTGAAAATGAGATAGGCCGCCAACGCGCAGACCAGTCCGGGGATCACCGTTTGCTGTTCCCAGCCGAAGAAAGTAAGGCCGGGAATGAGTTTCCGCTCAAAAATCACGGATACGATGCTGCCCACGATGAGGGACGCGATTGCCCCGGCGGTGGAGGATTTTTTCCAGTAGTGGCCGACCACATAGGGGAAGAAGGCGCCCGCCGCGCGAAGGGTGAAAGAGAACATCAGCAGGTCGATGATGCTGGTTGCGTTCATCGCGACGATGAGGCTGAATACGCCCACGACGACCATCGTGATCTGCGTTACCCGCATAATTTCCTTGTCGGAAGCGGTTTTTCTGATGAACTGCTTGTAGATGTCGTTGCCGAAGATGGAACCCGCGCCCAAAAGGTCTGAGTCCGCGCTGGACATCGTGGCCGATATGATACCGGAGAACAAAAAGCCGACAATGACCGCCGGCATCGTGAGCGTGGCCAGTACCGGCAGCGAATACCGCGCCCCCTGGGAAAGAACGGCATCGGAGGAAACTTTTCCCATATTCACGAGTGCCAGCGTGACGATGCCCAGCACCGCCGGAACGAAGGCGTATATCCCGTTCACCAAAGCGGCGAGAATCGATCCTTGTTTGGCCGCCTTTCCGTCGCGGGCGGAATAGTAACGGGAAACCGCTTCCTGTCCGACCGTAAATGTCGCGACATACATAATCACCAGCGCGATAATCGCCTTGGGCCCCCCGATACCCTTGATCAGATTAAACGTTTCGGGAGGAACATTGTCCACGACCTGATCCCAGCCCCCGGCGAAATTCACCGCGAAAGGCACCGCGATGAGCATTCCCAGCACGATAAGGCCGACCTGCACAAAGTCCGTGATGGCAACGCTCCACATCCCGCCCATCACCGCGTAGGCCGTTACCACAATCGCCACCGCGATAAGCGACGTCTTCCATCCCAGACCGAGCATCACCGAGAGAATCGTCGCGGAAGCCATAAACTGACCCGCCGTAAGCCCGATGAGCGGAAGGAACATCGTTATCGACGTAAAGACCCCCGCCGCCTGTCCATACTTCCGCCGGAAATATTCGGGAACCGTCTTCACCTCCGTCGCCCGAATCTTGGGCGCGAGAAAGGTCAGAATAACGAAAGCCAGCCCCATAGTCAGCACGTACCACGCCGCGCTCAACCCCCATTGAGAACTGCCGAGGTTACTCGCCTTCTCCACCACGCCGAGAGAACTGCCCCCGCCGATCTCCGTAGCCGCCAACGTCCCCGCCATGAGCAGAGGCCCCATCCTGCGGCCCGCAACCATGAAATCGGTCGTATTCTTGATCCGCCTCGAAGCGAAATACCCGATTCCCAACATCGCGATCATATAGATGACCACAATAACGATAACAGTAGTTTGCATACTTTTTCTCCTTTTTCAAAAAGTGTATGCAATATACGATAAAGTTATCATTTGTTCAAGAGACGGAAGGGGAAGTCTCCCGCCGTCAACAAGTTAAGAATATTTGTCCACAGATTACACGGATTTTTGTTTCAACACCCCGCTCAAATCTGTAAAGCCATTTATGGCACAATCTGTGTGATCCGCGGACCTTTTTATTTTCTATTTGCTTAACTTGTTAACAGTGGGAAGTCTCCCCTATTCTAAAAACAACTCCACTTTCATGCCGCGGGTGACCAGTGCGCCGGGAGGCGGGTTCTGACGGACGACCCAGCCTTCGCCTTGGATATCGAAGGTGATTTCATCGAGCAAGAGTAGCGGGAGGAGGAGGCGTTTTGAGTAGCCGGTGAAGTCGGGGAGGTAGCCTTCGATGTCGGGGAGGCCCTCGGTGGCGAGGCGGACGCTTCCTGAGTGGCTTACCTGCGGGCTGCGGCCTCGGGGGATGCCCAGATAGTTGACCAGCGATTCGGCGGCCTCGCGGATGGGAGGCGCGGCGATCTGTCCGCCTAAGTAGGACCAGCCTTTCGGTTTGACGATGGCGATGTAGATCACGAGACGGGGATGGTCGGCGGGAAGGAGGGCGATACAGCTCGCGATGAAGTCCGTCTCCGAATAACTGCGGGTTTCGGGGTCAATGACTTGGGCGGTGCCGGTTTTGACGGCCAGCGAGAGGTCGTCAACGTTTGCCCGCCAGCCGGTGCCGATGTTGGAGGTAACGTCCACCATGTAACCACGCATCGTGCGGGCCGTTTCCGGGCTCAGTACGCGGCGGGGCGGGGCAGTCTCGAAAGGTGTCTCGGTTTTGCCGTCAGCACTCGTCACTTTTGACACGATGCGGGGATGGACGAGGATACCGTCGTTGGCGATGGCGGTGGCCGCCTGCATCATTTGCAGGGCGGAGACGGCGATCTCTTGACCCATGGATATGGTTGGCTTTGACCGCGCCGACCACCGCGCCGGAGGACGGAGGAATCCCGCCGTTTCACCGGGGAGCCCCGCGCCGGTTCTTTTGCCGAAGCCGAAGTTTTCGAGGGATGTGTAGAACGGGTTTTCCCCGACCATATCCGAGGCGTAGGCGGCCCCGGCATTACAGGATTTGATGATGATGTCGCGGATGGAAACGTTGCCGTGAACTTCGAGACAGCCGATGACGATGGTTTCGCCGAGATTGGTTGTGTGCTCATAACTCCCGTTGCAGACAAAAGTCGCACGGGAGACGGCGGATTCCATTTCGAGCATGGAGGCAAGAGAGAACACCTTGAACACCGAGCCGGGTTCATAAGCCCATAGCGAGGGCCGGTCCATGCGGGCAGCCTCGCTTGAAAGGCGGAAGTTGTTCGGGTCAAAGCCGGGAACGCTGGCCTGTCCCAGAATCTCGCCGGACTCAGGTTCCATCGCGATGAGCATCACCGCTTCTGCCTGGTTTTCGTCGAGCACCCGGTTCGCGATGCTCTCCAAAATGTATTGTATATTGGCATCAATGGTGAGATAGACCCGGTTGCCCCGATTGAGGGAGGTTCCGCTCCTTTGAACGTCCCTCCAAACGTCCCTCGCGGACAACTCGCGGTCAAAGGCGTATTCTATCCCGCCCAACCCCGCGTTGTCGGCCCCAACAAAGCCGAGTATCGTACCCGCCAGCATCCCTTCGGGGTAGATCCGCCCAGTAACCGGTTCCACACCGACCCCGTTGAGGAAGCCTTTCTCCAGTTCCGTCTCAACGGCGCGTATCGTCCCCTGATCAACGTTTTTTTTCAGATACACGAAATCCGCGGAAGAGCCTTCGATCTTTTGCAGAGTCTCCTCGACACCCATATCGAGCAGAGGCGCAATATCACGGGAAAGTTCCTCGAAGTCGTCAACATCCGGTTTCCACACGCTAATATTAGCCAGCCGCGTCTGAATGGCGAGGACGCGCCCGTTCCGGTCAAAAATCGAGCCGCGCTCGGCAACCGTCTGCCCCCGCGAACCGCCTGCATTGGGCATAGGAGTGAGCATCAGATAGGCATAGCGGCCAAGCAAGATGACCAAAACGCCGAACAAAACACCGATAAAGACGCGAAAACGCCGCTGTTCCGTCAGACTGCGCCACTTATAGACGGGATCTTCTCTCATTTTCTTGTTAAAACCTTTCCTATAATGTCGTCAAAGGACGCGGGCCCATACGAACGCGAATCGTATGATTGCAACGAGTTGTCCCCCAGCGCGATGAACCGTTCCCCCGGCAACAGCGCGGAGATCCGCTTTACCGCAAGCGCGTCAAGCGGTGTCCAAAACACCACGACATCGTTCTCCGAAGGAATGTTCCAACGGACAAGATACCGGTTGCCGCCTTTCGCCTGAAACGGAGCGCGAATGCCATAGGCAAGCCGATTGACCATGACCACCTGTCCCGGCATCAGCACCGGTTCCATCGAAGACCCCTCTACGATCATAAAATCAAACACAAAAGTCTTGAGAAACAGGGCCGCGATAAAAGCCGCCAGGACCGCCCTTACCGTCCCCCTGTTTGACCAGCTTCCCACATTCAACCCCCAGCCCTCTAAATTATAGTGACAAAACTCATAACTAGGAAGACCCTGTCCCGCACGTTGCGCGAATGGAAAATTGAAAATGGATAATGATAGGACTAGCAGGCTGATTATACTAAGGGAACTGATATAAAACCTTCCCACGGGAGGGGTAATCGGCATGAGAGGAAAGATCTGCCAGGTACATTTATCAAAGGACGAAAAGCAGCGATTAGAAGACATCGTAAG
>JAIRNN010000099.1 GCA_031257995.1 Spirochaetaceae bacterium
CCGGACGAATGGGAAGGCCAAAGGCAACCGTCTTTCGTTGGAGATAACCCCCAAACCAACGCCTCCGCCCAAATAACGCCCCCGGATCACAGCAAAAAAGGAGTTACAGACCACCTCAAAGTTCACGGCCCAAGAAGGCCGCAAAAGAGGACTGCCCGCACCGCAACAGAGGGGTTTGAAACAGCCTCAAGATACAATGCTTTTGCCACCTCACCTCTTATTCTTTGGATTTGTATCAAAATACGAAAATATATTGATACAACTACTTATTGCGAGGAGGACAAGATGGGTCTAAGCGGCGAGTATGAGAGAATTTATCGGGAGTTTCTCGATTATCAGATGCGACGGACGACGAAGGCGGGTCTGGCGACACTGGGGAAGACGGTGCGCTATCTTTTGCAGTGGATGCAGGCGGAGGGAGTTTCGTTGCGGGGGATGGGGTTTCGCGACTGTTTGCGCTATCGGGATTTTGTGAGTTCGCGGGTCAAGGCGAATGGCGAGGTGCTGGCGGTGGGAACGCTGCATTCGCGGATAACTGCCGGGAAGGCGTTGTTTGGCTACCTTGTCGAGACAGAGGCGCGTACCCAAAATCCGTTCGCCGGGGTGGGTTATCCACGTGTTCCACGTCTCGTGAAGCGGAATGTGCTGGCTCAAGGAGAGATGCAGACGCTGCTGGATTATTTTGCCCGTTACAACGAGGAAAAGACTCAAGGAGAAAAGATAAAGCGGTACTGGCTTCATGTGGTATGCGAATTTCTCTACGCGACGGGGCTCCGTATCTTTGAGGCGGCGGCGCTTACGAGAGAAGACATTCATCCCGACGAACACTGGGTCTACGTTGCCGAGGGAAAAGGGGGTCGGAGCCGGATCGCGTTTATGACGGGATTCGCCAGCGAGGTAATGCGTCTTTATCTCGAAAAAAGCAGGGCGGTGATCATGAAGCGCCGTGAAACCGTCCCCGCCGTTTTCGGCGCACATGAACAGCATCTTATGACAAAGCTCAATCTCGCGCTCAAGGCATCCTGTAAGAAACTACGAATTCCGGTGATCACGAGTCACGGGTTCAGGCATAGTCTTGGGACGCATCTTCTGGGAAACGGTGCGGACATCCGGTATATTCAAGCCGTTCTGGGACACCGCAAGCTAACATCGACTCAGGTTTACACCGGGGTTGACAAGGACGCTTTACGGGACTGTATTGACTTGTTCCATCCGCGTTCGGGAAGCCGTCAAGAGGGCCGCCATGAAAAATGATGTTTGCGGATTAACTCCTGATTTTTACCTGTCGCTTTCCGAAGCGGAAATGTGCGGGCGAAGGTTGTCTCCGGGGTTCAGGCGGAACATGATACGGGCACAGCGCGATTTTCTCGTGTGGGCCGAGGAAAACCGTCACATGATTACCGCCATCGGGAAAAAAGAACTCCGCAATTATCATGCCTTTCTCTGCGGTAAGACATCTCTAAAAACCGGACGGCCACTCTCGGCAGAGGCGGTCAACGCGGCTTTTCATGCGGTTTCCACATTGTTCGCGCTTTTTTTCAAGGTCGGCATCATTGAGGAAGATCCCTGTTTGTCTTTAAAGCTGACGTTGCCCGAACATGCGGGGCCGAAAAGACGGCCGCTGACCCGAAAGGAGATATCCTATTTCTTTTCGCAGATGGACATTACACGGCTCCCCGGACTGAAAGACCGCGCCATGTTTGAGTTGATGTATTCGTCAGGTCTCCGGGTAAGCGAGGCGGCCGCATTGAAAACCGGCGACATCGACTTTCAGAACCGGCAGATGCTCATCCACGGGAAAGGCGGGCATGAACGGGTCGTCCCCTTCTCGCAATACGCCAAAAACATCCTCTTGCTCTATCAGCGGCGCAAAAAAATCGTCTCGCCCTACTTGTTCCCCGGTTCCGCCTATAAAAATTCGGGCCGCGAGTCGGGCAAAGAGCATATCCGCAGTGAAACGATCACGCTGCGTTTCCGAAAACTGTTGCGCCGGTTCGGCATGGACAAGCACGGGATAAGCTGCCACTCGCTGCGCCACTCGGCGGCGACTCATCTCTTGGAAAACGGCGCGGACATCCGCGTCATCCAGCAACTCCTCGGCCATAAGAGTATCGAAACCACCGTGCGTTACACCCAACTGCAAACCCGCGGCATCCTCCGCGTCTACCGGAGGTGTCACCCGCGTGAGCAACGACAAGTCGACGACGAGTACCGCGCCCGTCTTGACACTCTGTTGTCCACTATCACTGGGCATCACCATAGTTAAGCGGTATTGGAAAGTTGGCGGAACAGAGGGATTGGCAACAGAACGCCCGGCTTCCGGACATACATCTGTGCGTGTCTGTATGATCTGAGCCGCCATGTCGTGCCATCTGTGGTTTCCATGTGGCTAAAGCGTCTGTGTAATCTGTGATTTTTGTGATGTTCCCCTTGACGAAAGGCCGATTTTTTGTTATATTTGAGTCATCGGAGAAAACTATGCCAACAGTGAAGACAATCACAAACAAGACTGCAAAAAGCGCCAAAGCGTCTTCTTGAAAGACGGCTAAAAAGGTGACGTTAGACGACATGTGGGCCACCATAGACGAGATCGGCAAGGCGCGCAAAGAGACCGAGGCCGCTATCCAAGAGACGCAGAAAGCCCATGCTAAGACCGATGCCGCCATCCAAGAGATGCGGAGAGAAATGCAGGGAGGCCACATAAACCTTCAAAAAGCTCATGCGGAAAACGATGCTGCTATCAAAGAGATGCGGGAAGGTCATATAAACCTTCAGAAAGCCCATAGGGAGACCGAAGCGGCCTTGAAAGAGGCCCAGCGGATAGTCGGCGATTTGGGCAACAAGTTCGGCGACGAGGCTGAATACACGCCGGTTCCCGGTTTGCAGGAAAAGTTCAAACAGTTCGGCTTTCATTTCGACGTGATGAACCACAACCGGAAAATCAATAACAAGGAGTATGATATACGCGCCGAGATCGACACGTTTCTGGGAAACGGCGCCCATGCGACGGCCGTCGAGGTAAAGGCGGAACTCCAGAAAACCGATGTGGACAGCCACGTGAGCCGCATGGAAAAACTCCGCAGATACGCGGATTTGTACGGCGACAAGCGGGACTATTTCGGGTCGATGGCGGCCACGGTGGCAGCCGAAAAGGAGCAGGATTACGCGCTAGAAAACGGTTTTTACGTGATAGAACCGTCCGGGAAAGATGTAAAGGTAACTGAGCCGGGGTCCAACCCCAGGGTTTGGTAAAAGCGCGGATAAACGCATAGAAATAAAAGTTTACCAACGGGCCTTTGGTCCGCAACCACACGAACAGGCACAAACAGAACAGGACAGTCTTCATTCCTCCGTATGATCGAAGGTGAAAATTCGTATGGCTCGTTTGAAAAAGGGATAATTTTCCAGCATAACCACAGACGGCAAACATCGGTACACCTTGTTGGTGTGGAGGCGATTCCTTGTGCCCGAAAAGATTCTATGCGTTGGGTATGGTTATTCTCTTATTCCTCTGATTGACGGAATGGTTTCGCTTATTTATGATGGGGTTGTATGAAATTTACGAATGGTTATTGGCTTGTGAAGGAAGGTGTCGAGGCACACTATGCGGCACAGGGGTATGAGGCGGAACAAAACGGCGGCGGGCTCGTCGTTTACGCGCCGTGCAGACCAGTGAGGAACCGGGGCGACACGCTCAGTTGCCCCGTGCTTACGATCCGTTACGCGAGCCCGATGAAAAACGTGATCCGGGTACGGATTTCTCATTTTGAAGGAGAGGCCGGCGAGAAACTGCGTTTTGAGCTTAGCCCGGTGCTTTCGCAGGAGCCAATGCTTCCACCGGAAGTAATATTCCTGTCGTCTGAGGAGGCCGTGTTACAAAGCGGCGATCTCTCCGTTCGTGTCGCGCTCGGCAGCGGCTGGAATGTACGGTTTTGCGCTGAGGGCAGGGTTCTTACCCGGTGCGAGGCCAAGTCGACGGGCTATATGGTAAGCCGGCGCGACAGCCATTTTCGAGGCGATCCCTTTCTCGAATTCCCCTACGATGACTCGGGCCCCCGGTCAGGCAGTTATGTCAAGGAGGAGTTGTCCCTCGGCGTGGGCGAGTTTGTCTATGGCCTGGGCGAACGATTCGGGCCCTTCATCAAGAACGGGCAAAGCGTGGACATCTGGAACGCGGACGGCGGCACAGCCGGCGATCAGGCGTACAAGAACATTCCTTTCTATCTTACCAACAGAGGCTACGGCGTTTTTGTCAACGAGACGGGGAAGGCGCAGTTCGAGATAGGGAGCGAAAAGACTTCCCGCGCCGGTTTCAGTGTTGCAGGGGAATCGCTTGAATACTTTGTGATTTACGGGCCTTCTCCCAAACAGATTCTCGAAAACTACACGGCGCTCACCGGACGGCCTCCCGTACTTGAGGAGGAGACCTTCGGCCTCTGGCTGTCCACCAGTTTTACCACTTCCTACGATGAAAAAACCGTGATGGACTTCATCGACGGGATGCTTAGCCGGGGGATTCCGCTCAAGACCTTTCATTTCGACTGTTTCTGGATGAAGGGCTTCCATTGGTGCGACTTTTGCTGGGACGAGGAGACCTTTCCCGACCCCGCCGGTATGGTCCAACACATCAAGGCTAAGGGGCTCAAGGTGTCCGTGTGGATCAATCCCTATGTCGCCCAGCAGTCGCGGCTCTTTGCGGAGGGCAAGGCGCGCGGGTACTTCCTCAAAAAGCGGGACGGCTCGGTATATCAGACCGACCTCTGGCAGGCGGGGCTCGCGATTGTTGACTTTACCAACCCGGGCGCGCGCGCATGGTACACGGAAAAGATCGGCGCGATCCTTGACATGGGCGTCGATTATCTCAAAACCGACTTTGGCGAGCGGATCCCTCCCGATGCCGTGTATTTCAACGGCGTGGATCCGGTTTTCATGCACAACTACTACACCTACCTCTATAACAAAACAGTGTTTGAATTCCTTGAAGAGAAAAAAGGCAGAGGCAAGGCGTGTCTTTTCTCTCGTTCCGCGACAGCCGGGTCGCAACGCTTTCCCGTACACTGGGGCGGCGACTGCGAGTCCACGTTCGAGGCGATGGCCGAGACCTTGCGCGGCGGCCTCTCGCTGGGGCTCTCCGGATTCGGTTACTGGAGCCACGACATCGGTGGTTTCGAGGGAAATCCCGACCCGGCCCTGTTCAAACGGTGGCTCCAGTTCGGCCTGCTCTCCTCACATTCGCGTCTGCACGGCAGCAATTCCTACCGGGTTCCGTGGAACATTGACGAAGAATCGGTCGAAGTCTGTAAGCTATTCGCCCGCCTCAAGCAATCCCTCCTCCCCTACCTCAAGACGCTTGCGCGGGAGGCGTACGACAAGGGCATCCCGGTCATGCGCGCCATGCTGCTTGAGTTTCCTGATGATCCGGTGTGCGCCTATCTTGACCGCCAGTATATGCTGGGGCCGGACATTCTTGTCGCGCCGGTCTTTAACGCGAAAGGAACGATCGAGTACTACCTTCCGCCGGGCAACTGGACGCATCTCCTCGACAGGCGAACCGAATCCGGCGGCAAATGGATGCGGGAGATCTACGATTTCCTGTCACTGCCGGTGTGGAAAAGGGCGCAGAGCCTCCTCTTTAGTTTTTCTTAGCAGAAGCGCTATACCACAGTAAGAGGATACGGTTGTCTCCCCCGCCAACACCGCAACAAAACAGTACCCGCTCAGCGAAGCCGTACCATATAATATATTGCTTTAGGCATGGAAATAGCATCGGTGTATTTTAGGTGGGGGAAGCCTCCCCCTCGCTCCAGCCCGCCGCCCGCAAGCGGGCTTAGGGTCTTACGCTACCCCCTCTGCGGGAGCGCGGCCCCCGCAACGCCCCGCCGCTTAGTGCTGCCGGAACCACCGCCAGCCGGGACCGTTGCGAGGAGTCCGTCCGCGCCGCCGTCGCTATCCGCCACGCCATGCCGGGGAGCTTCCCCTGGATCTCCTCGATGTTGCCGCATGCCTGCGCGTCCCCACGGACGAAGGAGGCGCGTCCCTACGGACGAAGGAGCCGCGTCCCTACGGACGAAGGAGGCGCGTCCCCACGGACGAAGGAGGCGCGTCCCTACGGACGAAGGAGCCGCGTCCCTACGGACGAAGGAGCCGCGTCCCTACGGACGAAGGAGCCGCGTCCCCACGGTTGCAGAGAGAACGCCGTACCGCGTTTGGGAGAACGCCGCAGGCAGCGGCTTCGGGGGCGCGGGTCTCGGCGGCCGAACGTTCGTTCGCGTCATCTTCGCGCGGACCGAACCCCGGGGAAGGCGTACCGGTTTATTGAGAGAGAACCAGGGGCAGTGCACCGTCAGGGAGACGGCCGGAATATTCGGGGTCAGTAGCGGCGCCTGCTACAAGCGGGTGAAGCGGCAGGGAGTGTCATCGCGGCGGGAGGAGGAGGACGCGGAACCGGCGCGCCTTGTTCGGGAGATCGCGGGGCGGCATCATTACCGGTATGGCAGTCCGCGGGTGAGGGAAACCCTGAGGCGGGACTA
>JAIRNN010000203.1 GCA_031257995.1 Spirochaetaceae bacterium
GAGGAAAGGGATACGTTTTTCCAAGGATCCGCAAATGCATAAAATCGCTGTCGCTTTGGTGATTAACTTCTGGTTCTTTCACAGGATTATCGGTTAAGCAACATCTTTCGCCCACGACCTGAAATGCATCGTCTTTGGCATATGATCCCGCTCCTTCTCAAATTTACGTGGTTGAGACCACTCCAAAACCGTGGATTTTGGCATTGGCCCGCGCTACAATTACCATTTTTCACCATCGTTTCCCTCAAGAGAAAAAAACCCCCAATTATGAATCTAACACACTTTCGTTAAATTATCAAGAGGAAGAGAAGCGCTATTGGATTTTCGGTTTCCTCTGTGGGGGAAGTCTCCCGCTGATTATTATCCACTCTCCATTCTCAACCCCACCAAAGGTGGCAAGGTGGTTAGGTTGACCGTTTCCGGGGAATTTGTTACTATATCGGCATGGCTGATACCGCATTCCTAAGCGACGCTGATTTCGAGTTGTATAAGACGCTGATTTACAACGAAAGCGGGATTCTCTTTACGGCGACAAACCGATCGATTCTTGAGCAACGGCTCCGCGACATTCTCCGGGAAAACAAGATGGCCCATGTGCGGGATTATTACGCGAAGGCGCTTCGGGACCGGGAGGAGTTGAAGCGGCTGCTCACGATGGTGACGACGAATCTGACGCGGTTTTTTCGGAACCAGCCGCATTTTGACGCTTTCGAAAAGTTTGTCATTCCGGAAACCTTGAACATCAAAAAGCCCACAGGGAACTATACGATTAAAATCTGGAGCGCGGGGTGTTCGACGGGGGAAGAGCCCTATACGATTGCGATGCTGCTTGCCGAGATTCTGCCGTCTCCGTGGAAATACGACATTATTGCCAGCGATTTGAGTTTGAAATGTCTGATGACAGCGAAGGAGGGGTTTTATGACGGCGCGCGCGTTGTCGGTGTGCCGGATAACTATCTGAAAAAGTATTTTGATGTTGTCCAAGGCGGGTATAAGGTCAAGAACGAGTTGAAATCGCATGTCCGGTTTGACTATCACAACCTGAAAAACGACGCGGGAATGCGCGGGATCGATATTTGTTTCTGTAGGAACGTGCTGATTTACTTTGACCAGGAGACGCAGACGAACATTGTAAACAAGTTTTATGATTCGATGAACGAAAAAAGTTTCCTTTATATCGGGCACTCCGAGTCGCTTTTTGGGATGAATACGAAGTTCGCATTTTTGAAGACCGAGTGGACGACACTTTACAAGAAGGGGTAACTATGGCTGGTGAGATTGGCGTACTGATTGTTGACGATTCGGCGTTGATGCGGAACCTTATTTCGAAAATGGTTGAGGACACGCCGGGGTTGAGGGTTGCCGGGACTGCAATGAACGGGAAGTTTGCGCTGCAAAAGATTCCGGCGGTCCAGCCGGACGTGATTTGTCTTGATATTGAGATGCCGGAGATGAACGGGATCGAGTTCCTGCGTGAATGGCGGCGGAGCGCGATAGGGATTCCGGTCATCGTTCTTTCGTCCATTGCCGAGAAGGGGGCCGCCGTGACGATAGAGGCGCTGTCGTTGGGGGCAAGCGACTTTATCCAGAAGCCGGGCGGGTCGGTGTCCCTCGACATCGCCGACGTGAAGGGCCAGCTTACGCCCCTGCTTGTCGCGTGGGGCACGAAATGGCGCAGAAAAAACAATAAGCCGCTCTATACGCCGCCCGCAGTGCCGCAGACGAGCGGCACTGAAGGGAAGGGGGCGCGTCCCGCTCTCGATATAGACAGCCTTCTCCACCCGAAAACCGCCGTGCCTAAGCCGGTTACGCCGCTCCGCCGTCCGGGTAACATGGAGATTGTCGCTATCGGGATTTCCACCGGCGGGCCTGACGCGCTTAGGACGGTGTTTCCCCGGCTGGATCCCGATCTCAAGGCGCCGATTCTCGTTGTCCAGCATATGCCGCCCGGATTTACCGCCGAATTTGCCAAGAGTCTGGACCGTATCTGCCCGCTTGAGGTGAAGGAAGCCGCCGAGGGGGATGTGCTTAAGCCCGGTCAGATTCTTATCGCGCAGGGGGCGCGTCATCTTGAGATAGAAAAGAAGGGGACCGGGGAAACGATTGCCCATATTACCGAGACCCCGCCTGTTTCCGGCCATCGGCCATCGGCGGACGTGCTCTTTGCCTCGGTTGCGATGGTTTACCAGAACCGCGCGTTGGGGGTGATAATGACCGGCATGGGAAGTGACGGCGCGAAGCAACTGGGCACGATTCTGCGTGAAGGCGGGCTCACGGTCGGGCAGGACGAGGCGACGGCGGTTGTCTATGGGATGCCCCGCGTCGCCTACGAGCTGGGCCACGTGCAGGAGCAGGTGCCGCTTGACAAGATGGGGCAGCGGATTTCCCAGATTGTCAAGACACAGCGTTAGGATAGGGTGATGTTCGTTTTGCACGAACAAACGTGTTTTGAAACAGACTCGTTTTATAAGCAGAAACACTATATCCCGCCAACATCAATCACAAAGAACCGCAGATTGTGCCATCTACTAGGGGTCTTAAGTTGACCGCCTTATGATTGACGATGATGTAACCAACACTCTGGGTCTGTAGACCCAGACCTTACAGACCGCAGACCTTACGAACTGCAGACCAAGACCTCTGATCCTGCTAGGCTGTAAACGCTAAGCACCCGGCTATTTTCAAAGAAAAAACCCACGGAGTTCCGGCAATGCGCCGCATGTATTGCCGGAACTCCGTGTTTTTGAAAAAATCTTCAAAAAATTTGCAAAAAAAACGACAAAACACCGCTTGACAAAAAGAACGAAACGTCGTATCCTTGTTCATATAGGAGAATAAGTATGAAAATGAAATTTTCAAAGTTTTTTTCAATGGTAGTGGTGTTGTCGATGGTTGTGGGGAGCGTCTCCGTTTTTGCCGGAGGCGCGAGAGCGTCGTCGGGCAAGACGAAAATTGGCGTCTCGATGCCCACCCAGAGTCTTCAGCGGTGGAATCAGGACGGCGCGAACATGAAGTCGCAGCTTGAGGCGGCGGGCTATCAGGTTGACTTGCAGTATGCGAACAACGAGGTCCCGACACAGGTGAGCCAGATCGAAAACATGATCACAGGCGGCGCGAAGGTTCTCGTCATCGCGGCGATCGACGGTTTCTCGCTTACCGAGGTGCTGAAGGAGGCGAAGGCGAAAAACATTCCCGTCATCGCCTACGACCGCTTGATCATGAACAGCGACGCGGTGAATTACTACGCCTCGTTCGACAACTTCAGGGTCGGCACGTTCCAGGGTACCTACATCGAGACAAAGCTCAACTTGAAGACGGCGGCGGGCCCCTTCAACATCGAACTGGTTACCGGGGATTCCGCCGACAACAACGTGAACTTCTTTTTTAACGGCGCGTTGTCCATCCTTAAGCCTTACATCGACAGCGGCAAAGTGAAGGTTTTGTCCGGCCAGACGACGCTGGCTCAGGCGGCCACGCTTAACTGGTCAACGGAAGAGTCGCAGAAGCGTTTCGAGAACATCATCACCTCCGTTGGTTACGGGCCGAGCGGCGTGAAACTTGACGCGGTGCTTTGTTCCAACGACTCGACCGCGAACGGCGTTACCAACGCTCTGGTGAATGCGGGCTACACGAGGGCCAACTTCCCGATCCTCACCGGACAGGACTGCGACAAGCCTTCTGTGAAGAACATGAACGCCGGTATTCAGGCCATGTCCGTGTTTAAGGACACCCGCACCCTCGCGGGCAAGGTGGTCGAGATGGTGAACGCGCTCGCGAAAGGCGACGCGCCGCCGGTCAACGATACCCAGACGTACAACAACGGCACCGGTATCATTCCGTCTTTCCTCTGTGACCCGATTGTCGTGGAACCCAAGGATATTCAGGCGGCGCTGATCGACAGCGGCTATTACACGCTGGCCGACATTCAGTAAGCGGGTGAACCCTGCGGGTTCACCTGCGGAGTTTGCGGCGGCCGCCAATGTTGCGGGCCGCAAACTCCGCGCTTGGGATTCTCCGGGGTTTTAGGGGCGGGGCGCCCCTAGGAGAGGGGGTAGTGGAAGCCCCTAAGCCGTGCTTGCAGAGCAAGCATTTGCGGACGGCGGGCTGGAACGAGGGGTCGGCAACTTGTCGCGGCTTCCCCCGCAAAACAAATAAGAAATTGTGCCAAAAAGGACCATGTATGGCGGAAAATATCCTTGAAATGAGGAATATCACCAAGACTTTTTCCGGCGTTACCGCGTTGAAAAACGTAAACTTCGCGGTGCGGCAGGGGGAGATTCACGGCATTGTGGGCGAGAACGGCGCGGGGAAGTCGACGTTGATGAACGTGCTGAGCGGCGTGTATCCGGCGGGGACCTATTCCGGGGAGATCATTCTCGACAGCAAAAAATGCGAATTTCACACGATAAAACAGAGTGAGCATAAGGGCATCGTCATCATTCATCAGGAGCTGGCGCTCGTTCCCTACCTTTCGATAGGCGAAAATCTGTTTCTCGGAAACGAGCGGGGCAGTTTTCTCAAGATAGACTGGGACGCGACGTATCAGGAGGCGGACGGGTTTCTCGAAAAGGTCGGGCTCCGCGAATCTTCGCACACGTTGATCAGAGATATTGGCGTGGGCAAGCAGCAACTGGTGGAAATCGCGAAGGCGCTGGCGAAAAACGTGCGGCTTCTGATTCTCGACGAGCCGACCGCGAGCCTCAACGAGACCGATTCGGAGCATCTCCTGGATTTGTTGCGGGAATTGAGGAGTTCGGGGGTTACGTCTATCCTCATCTCGCACAAACTGGGCGAGGTGGCCGCCATTGCCGACAACATCACGGTGATACGGGACGGCGAGGTCATCACGACGCTGGACAAGCAAAACGGTTTCAGCGAGGAGGACATCGTGAGCGCCATGGTGGGGCGGAGTCTCTCAAACCGTTTCCCCAAACGGGTTCCCCAGATTGGCGAGGTGGCGCTGGAAGTGAAGGACTGGACGGTGTACCACCCGCTTTACGGGGGGCAAATCGTCTGCAACAAAGTCAACTTCAATGTCCGCAAGGGCGAGGTTGTCGGGGTAAGCGGCCTCATGGGGGCAGGACGCACGGAACTGATGCTGAGTATCTTCGGCCAAAGTTACGGGGTGGACATCAGCGGGAAGCTGTTTCTCAACGGGCGCGAGACGGTGTTAAAAACCGTGCGCGAGGCCATCAAAAACAAGCTGGCGTATGTGACGGAAGACCGGAAAGGGAACGGCCTTGTGCTGTCGAATCCCATCTCCAAAAACGTAACGCTCGCCCGTATGGACAAGGTGAGTATCCGCCAAATCATCGACAAAGAGCTCGAGCTCCGGGTGGCCGCCGAATACCGGAAGAAACTGAACATAAAAAGCGTGAGTGTTTTGCAGGAGGCGGGCAGCCTTTCCGGCGGGAATCAGCAGAAGGTTCTGCTGAGCAAATGGATGTTTGCCGACCCGGAAATATTGATACTGGACGAGCCGACACGCGGCATCGACGTGGGCGCGAAGTTTGAGATATACACGATCATCAACAGCCTTGTCGCCGAGGGGAAAAGCGTGATTCTTATTTCGTCTGAAATGCCCGAAGTGCTTGGCATGAGCGACCGCATCTATGTGATGAACGACGGGCGTATCGTTGCCGAGTTAAAGGCGGAAGACGCTTCGCAGGAAATAATCATGCGGGCGATTTTGGATTCTGAAAAAACGAAAGGTGAAAAGTCCGAAGGTGAAAAAATGAAAGGTGAAACATGGCAAACCAACTAACAAACAATAGGCGGGCATTGAAAAACGCGCTCGCCCAGAACACGATGCTCCTCGCGCTGGTCGTCGTGATGTTGTTCTTTCAAGTCTTGATTGTTCTGTCGGGCAAAGGCTCGCTCTTTGCGCCCGCGAACATCTCGAACCTGATTACGCAGAACGCCTACGTGGTGGTACTGGCAACCGGTATGCTGCTCTGTATTCTCACGGGCGGCAACATTGACCTTTCCATAGGCTCAATCGTCGCGCTGGTCGGCGCGGTCGCGGGAACACTCATCGTCAACTGGGGCGTAAACATTTACCTCGGTATTCTGCTGTGCCTGATTATCGGCGTTTTGATCGGGGCGTGGCAGGGCTTCTGGATCGCCTACATACGTATCCCGCCGTTCATCGTTACCCTGGTCGGGATGCTTTTGTGGCGGGGGATCGCGCTGATTGTGTTGAACGGGCTGACCATATCGCCTTTCCCGGCAAATTACCTGAAATACATCACGAGCTTCATTCCGGCGAGCCAAAATCAAAGCCTGATTTTCGCGGTAACGGTAGTCGTCGGTGTGGCGACGGTACTGGTTTATATTGTAAGCCAAGTGGCGGGCCGCATCGCCAAACAAAAGAAAGGCTACGAGACCAGCCCGGCGATGCTGTTCGCGTTGCAACTTGCCGTCATATCGGCGGTGGTGCTGTTCTTGTTCTTTTTACTGGCCTCTAACAAGGGTGTTCCCGCCGTGTTGATCATCATCGCGGTGATCGTGCTGGCCTACAGTTACTTCACCTCGAACACCGTCCCCGGCAGGTATCTCTACGCGCTGGGCGGCAACGAAAAAGCCGCAAAGATGAGCGGCGTGAACACCAACCGGATGCTTTTCTTCGCCTACACGAACATGGGCTTTCTATCCGGTGTTGCCGCGCTGATGTGTGTGGCGCGTTTCAATTCCGCAGCCCCGTCCGCCGGCACCAACTACGAGATGGACGCGATAGCCTCGTGCTTCATCGGCGGCGCGTCCGCTTATGGCGGCACCGGTACGGTCTCGGGCGCGGTGATCGGCGCGATCTTCATGGGCGTACTGAACAACGGTATGTCGATCATGGGCATCGACTCCAACTGGCAGCGGGCCGTGAAGGGCCTTGTGCTGCTGGCGGCGGTCGTGTTTGACGTGGTTTCGAAAAACCGGAAGAAAGCGGGGTAATTAATCACGTTTAATCACCGATAAATGCAGATGAATGCAGATTTTTCACTCCAGACATCGCTTCATCTGTATTAATTCGCGCCAATTCGCGGACCTTTTTATTAAAATCTGTGTAATCTGTGGACAAAAATTCTTGAGTTGTTGACAGGGGAAGTTATGGTAAATTGCCAACCCCTCCGCTCCAGACACATACTCCGATCGAAATGCCTGAGCTTAAAGACGCGTCTGCATCTCCCTTCCCTCCTCTGCGGGGCACCTGATGCCGCGCACGAAACAGGCACAACTATAGTTGTGCTTGGCGCGTTTCTGCCATTCCTGCGGCACGGTGTCCATGAATGACTTACGGTAATAAATGCAACAGGACTATGGACCTTCTCCTCTCCGCAACACCCCGGTACTATTTGTGGCGGCGTTCAAACGGCTAATGGATAGAGTCCGTTTCAAAATCACGATTTTTCACCTTTTTCGCATTTTTTTTCACGTTAAATTAAAGCAATACGGCTGCCAACCGCATATATAGTGTGGAGGTTTTTATATGAATAAACCGCGAAAGTTACAACAAAACGTCTGGTATAAAGTAGGGACAGAGGTCAATATCGGCGAACCCTTGTTCCGGTTGCCGTGGGCGAAAGTACTGCTCCACCGCGTACTTCGCGAGACAAAAGCGCGTTACGGCTTCGAGATGCGCGGCCTCAGGCTTGAGGGGGCGCGGCTCACATTCTGCATCAAGCCCGACGAC
>JAIRNN010000218.1 GCA_031257995.1 Spirochaetaceae bacterium
CTCGGCTTTAAATTCCGTGGTGTACACCCGCCGTGCTTTGTCTTGCTTTCCCATCTTCTTCTCCTCATCTGTTATAATTCCCGCTTATCTTTGTGCCTGCCAGTTGGGGTAAGGTCCAGAACACCATGCGGAACGAAAAGGCACGGACCATAGACTGGCGTTTTACTACCGCCGATGCCCGGATAAAGCTTAAGAGACTTTATCCACAGTCCCATAGTTGACTGCCTGCTAGCAGCCGCCTTCTGGCGTTTCCTGGCCACAGACAATTACCGCGACGCGGTTTTGAAAGCCGTCAATCCCGGCGATAATACCGGCACGGCGGCGGCGGTCGCCGGAGGCCTCGCCGGGCTTTACCACGGCGCTATCCATGCGGAATAGCGTGAAAGCCTGGCCGCCCGCGCGGATCTTTGCCGCCTCGCGGAGAACTTGGCCCATGCGCTCGCGGCGTAAAAGCGCGGCCGCTTGCGAATGTGCCCGCCCCCGGCAGAAGCGCGGCAGTCAAAACAGGCCCTGAAACTCTTAAACATTATGCAGCCGCGTTACAAACGGCTTCCCGCTGATTCCCGGAAAATCCCGCTAAATCCCGCCTTTTGACAGACAAGGCTCATTTCTTTCGACTGCTATCATCTCTATTGACAAACGCAACAGGCGTGATATGATAACGCTATGAACACATCACTGCCTCCCGTCTGGGAAAACCCCGAAATTCAGGGTATTGGACGGTTGCCCTCGCGTAGCCCGCTGTTGCCGTTTCCGTCTGTCGAGGAGGCGCTTGCCGACGCGCTCGCCGGCCCGGAGTTCCGCGACCCCGAAAACAACCCGTTTGTCCTTTCGCTGGACGGCGAGTGGAAGTTCAAATTATGCGGCAACCCCGATGATGCGGAAATATTGCCTGCGGCGGTTCCCGGCTGGACGGAGGCCGGTTTCGCGGACGAGGAGTGGCCGTCCCTGAAAGTCCCCGGCACGTGGACGCTCCAAGGATACGACAAGCCCCACTATACCAACGTGCAGATGCCGTTTCATGCGGACCCGCCCCACGCCCCCACGGACAATCCCACGGGCCTCTACCGGCGGCACTTCACCCTCCCGGCTTCGTGGCAAGGGCGGCGCGTTGTGCTTCACATCGGCTCGGCGGAAAGCGTCGCGCTCGTTTATGTGAACGGCACGTTCGCCGGGCTGGGCAAGGACACCCGCCTCCCCTCCGAGTTCGACATCACGCGCCTCCTCACCGGGGGCGAGAACACCGTTGCGGTCAAGGTCGTCCGTTATTCAGACGCGAGCTATGTCGAGGATCAGGATCAGTGGTGGTTCGGCGGCATTCACCGCAGCGTTTTCCTCTATAGTACCGACATATGTTACATTGAGGACATCGAGGCGTTGCCCGGCGGGATTGATGCCAATGGCACGGGCCGCCTTTCGCTCAAAGTTACCGTCGCGGGAGCCGTTCCCCAAAGGCATCCGAAAGGATGCCCTGCCCCCGCAGGAAATCCTCCCGTTCACGAGAAGCCGTTCACCGTGAAATACGCAGTACACCAGGTGGGGGAAGTTTCCCCCTCGCTCCAGCCGCAAACGGCTTATGCTACCCCCTCTGCGGACCCCCCGAAGGTGTCGCAGACACCCCGCCCCCGCTTCGACAAGCCGCTACCTCTGCCTATTGACGGGAGCGAGGGCAATGTGGAGTTGTACTGCAACTACGGCGTGAACGCCAACCGCGCCGAGGCCGTCATAACCGTGCCGAACGCCCGGTATTGGTCGCACGAGTCGCCCGCCCTCTATGCCGTTACCGTTACCCTGGAGCGGGAAGGCCGTCACATCGAAAGCGCCGCGTTTCTTACCGGATTCCGCACGGTAACCGTTGCCAACCGGGAACTGCGTATCAACGGCAAGAAAATCTACATCAAGGGTGTGAACCGCCACGAACACGATGCGCGCACGGGGAAGACCCTCTCTGTGGAAAGTATGTTGCGCGACATCGCGCTCCTCAAAGAGCACAACTTCAACGCCGTGCGAACCTGCCATTATCCGAATGACGAACGCTGGTACGAACTCTGCGACCGCTACGGCATCTACCTCGTTGACGAGGCCAACGTCGAGTGCCACGCCTTCTACAACCAGCTCTCCGACGACCCGCGCTGGGCCTACGCCTTCAGCGCCCGTGTCCAGCGCATGGTGGAACGCGACAAGAACCACCCCTCGATCATCATCTGGTCTCTGGGCAACGAAGCCGGGGAAGGCGGCAACCACACCGCCAACGCCGCATGGGTACACTGGCGGGACGAAACCCGCCCCGTGAACTACGAGGGCTTTGTACGGCCCCACGGCGGGCAGGGAACGTTCACGCTCGATTCCCTTTCTCGCGGCAAAGGCAAGACCGACATCGTAGGTCCGATGTACCCGTCCATCGAACTCATCACGGACTACGCCAAATACCGCGATGACGACCGACCGCTTATCATGATCGAGTACAGCCACGCGATGGGCAACTCAAACGGCAGCCTCGCCGACTACTGGCAGGCCATCGAAACCCACCGGGGACTCCAGGGCGGCTTCATCTGGGACTGGATCGACCAGGGATTGGAAGCCCGCACCCCGGAGGGAGTTAAGTACTGGAAGTACGGCGGCGATTTCGGGGACGAACCCTCCGACTACGACTTCTGCCTTAATGGACTCCTCTTTCCCGACCAAACTCCCAAGCCCGCGATGGCCGAGTGCAAGAAAATCCATTCCCCGGTACGCCTCTCTGCCATCCCCGGCAAACCCCACCGTTACCAAGTGGAAAACCGCTTCGACTGGACAAGCCTTGATGCCGCCGGTATTCGCTGGCAGATCGCCTCAGCCGACGAGGTGTTTATCCACGGCGACAGCGCGTTACCCGCCGTCGCGCCGGGCGAAACAGTGGAAGTAACACTCGCGCCGCCTCCCGGTTTCGACTTTACCGCCCGCCGTGAGACGGTCTATCTGCACGTTGACTTCTACCGCCGCGACACCGGAGCCGTCATATCGAGCGGCGAACACATCCTGAAAGATTATCTCCCGCTGGCAGTATCAACAACGAACACGACCGCCGCGCTTCCTTCGTGGTTGCAATTCTCCCCATCCCTGTTCCGTGTGCCCACCGAAAACGACGGCCTGAAACGCTTTGCCGGTCTTTCCCCCGACCACCCAACCGCCCGCTTCTACCTCGTCGACAAGGCGTTTGCCCCGTGGATGGACCTTGATCTCATGCATATCCGCCTTCGTGAGGAAAAACGGGCGGGCGATACGTACACCGCATCTCTCTACTCCGGCGAAAACGCCGCGAAAGGCTGCCAAGACCGGAAACTCGGCGTGTACACCGTCGTCACTGCCGAAACGGACGCGGGACTCGCTTTCGACATTACCTTCGACCTCGATCCCGGCCTCCCCGAACTCCCAAAAGCCGGCCTCACCGCGAAAATCCCGGCGCGTTATGGAAACATCGAGTGGTTCGGCTTAGGTCCCGGCGAGTCCTACCCCGACAGACAGGACGGCGTATTCCTCGGCACTTGGACGCATACCCCCGCCGAACTCGAAACCCCCTATGTTGTGCCCCAGGAAAACGGCAACCGGAGCGGAGTCCGCCGCATCACCCTCCTTAATCCAAGCCCCGGCACGGACAACGCCCCATCCGCAATCACCGTCCTCCCCTGCCAACCGGTCAACATGAGCGTCTCGCGCTATACCTTCGAAAACCACTACGCCGCCCTCCACACCTGCGACCTCGAAGACACCACCCAGGGCGAAAACGGCTACTACACGCTGAACGTTGACATCACCCAACGCGGTGTCGGCACGGCAACCTGCGGCCCGGACACCCGCGAAGCCTACCGGCTGCGCCCCGGCCTTTACCGCCTCCGCTTTATCGTCACCGGGTACAATGAACAGTAAACGGCTGTTTGCTGTTTACGCCTCACGTTGCGGGGGAGGACAGACCTCCCCTACGGCCATCTGTGGCCGAGAGCGTCGAGGCTTGCTGGAATCTCCTTTAGGCCGTGATCCGGGGCGGTTAGCCGGGCAGAGACGCGGGTTTGGCGGCGTTTCGGGCAGAAAACCGGGCCGTTATCGTCATCCCGGGCGACCTAAGGCTGTCCCAACTCAAGATGTAGGCCATCGCCCCCGCTACCGGCGTGTTTGCCGACTTGTCTATCGCCGCCCAGTCCGCCATTTCCGCATCCTCAGGCGGCTCCCCGTCTAGGATCTCCGACTCGTACCGCTCGCCCCAAACGTGCCCTCTCCGTCCCGCGATTATGTTGAACCGCAGGGAAAACGTTTGTTTCAGCAGCTGCATTATCAGCGGCAGCTTAAAGCCGTCTTCGGGCTTGATGTAAAATGTGAGCCATGCCCCCTCAAGCCTGAGCCCGCGCATCTCGAAGGGATGACGCTTCTTGATCTCGCGGAGGACGCGGTAGAGCAGTACTTTCGTCCACGGCAACCGGAACAAAGGCTCGCCGATATTGATCTCTGTCCCCACTTTGTACCAGACGTTTTGTTGTAACTGTCGCGGTTTATTCATATAAAAACCTCCATACTATATAAGGCGTTGAGTGGCGGTTTTGCTTTAGTCTGACGCGAAAAAAAGCGCGAAAAAGTGAAAAAAGATAAAAAATCACGTTTAACCGCAGATAAACACGGATGAAGGCCGGATCACGTTTCACCACAGATGAATGCGGATGAAGCAGATGAACACAAATGAGGCTGTTTCTAAGCCTCCTGTTGCGGTGTTGGGCAAACCTCCCTCGCGGCCATTTGTGGCCGGGGGACTTGAGGCTTGATGTAATTCCTTTTTGGCCGTGATCCGGGCCGTTAGCCGGACGGGGATGTGGATTTGGGAGCGTTTTTCGCCGAAAAACTCGTCGTTATCGTCATCCCGTCCGAGCGGGTGCTGCCCCAGGACAAGGTGTAGGCAATAGCCGCCGGTATCTTCGTTTTCGCCGACTTTTCCACCGCCGCCCAGTCAACTTCCTCCGCCCCTCAGACGGCTCTCCCCACAGGATATCCGACTCGTACCGCTCCACCCAAACGTGCCCTTTCCTCCCAACCATTATGTTGAACCGCAGGGAAAACGTTTGTTTCAGCAGCTGCATTATCAGCGGCAGCATAAAGCCGTCGTCGGGCTTGATGTAAAACGTGAGCCACGCCCCTTCAAGCTTGAGCCCGCG
>JAIRNN010000284.1 GCA_031257995.1 Spirochaetaceae bacterium
CAGCGACTTTGCCAAATCAAGCAAATTTTTGAGTTTGTTTTCCATGTGTATACCCCTCGCTTTTTATTTTAATCTCAGGCCATACACTTTGTCAAGTCTTTTTCCGACTATCACCTTACTTTTTGGTTTCAGTTTTACGGCGGCTATCCGGTAAGCAATGAGGCACCTTTAGTACATCTGTACAATCCGTTTCGTTCGCGTTATACCGATTTAGAGGGACTGATTTCCGCTGTCGGAACGCCGCAGACCGCTGACTCATATCAGCTGGTCATATGTAAAGAACTCGATGGGTATGTGGGAGATGGCTCGGCTCAGGCAATCATCCATTTTGGGCTTGAAATAACCATCAACAACAGTAATGCCGGGGTTGACTTTGTTCTTGATACTGACACGTCTGTCCCTGCGCAGAGAAAAGATATATTTATCGTTAACCTCAATACCCTGTCGCCGGAATAGGGAGAGATAGCTCCGGGCATCGTGGAGACAGAGCCCGGAACGATGGCTGGAACTGTCGTAAACCCCTTAAAAACCAGGAGGGGCTTGCTTATGGCGCCGTGTCGATAAAGGCGGCAT
Organism: Spirochaetaceae bacterium; assembly: GCA_031257995.1. Taxonomy (GTDB): domain Bacteria; phylum Spirochaetota; class Spirochaetia; order Treponematales; family Breznakiellaceae; genus JAIRNN01. The sequence continues at coordinate 574 of JAIRNN010000284.1, forward strand.
ACGCAGGAATTTGCATCTTATCTTTGATGATGTTCTTTTCTGGCTATAAATATGAGCTTGTTTCAAAACCGGCATAGGATCAAGCCAAATGTGGCGGCAATGAAATTGCCGCGATTTCCCCCTCCTTTTCTTTTCAAGGGTTTTGAAACAGGCTCAATGGATATAAAACGTGATCAAGCCCCTTCTGTTTAGAACCTATATGTTATCCCGGCCCTCACGAAGTTGTTGTCGCGGTATTGGCCGAGTTCCCCGTCACGGTCGCCTACGAAAAAGCCTGCGGACAGTTCCAGTTCGGCATTGCCCCGAACGAAGGTGACGGAGGGGAGGAGAAGCGCATCCTTGTCTTCGATGCCCCAGATCGCGGCGGCGCTTAACCGTACCGTGTCGCGGGAAAAGGCGCGGGAAAGTTCGGCGGTGACCCGTGTCGAGGTGAGGGGCGCGTCTTCTTCGATGTCGAACGGGTTTTCCCCAACGTCAAGGAGGCGGATTTTTTCGTTACACTGGAGATTGAGATTGATTTCGGCGGGGAGTTTTCGGTCGAGGCCGAGGGACCAGAGGAGATGGGGGTTATAGACGGACGGATCGTCGCCGGAAAGGTCTCCGGTTATGTTGACGGCTGCCTCCGCCCGGATATTGAATCCCGCCGCCTCCACCGCGTAGTCCAGACCAATCTGGTGATAGCGGTTGTAACCGAGAACGACACTAACTGGTATCGGTGTAGCGGTCTTAACCGAATAGGCCGGGCGGGGAAGAAATCCGGCGTAGTATTGAACGCCTATATCAGAGTGTAACACGGTCGTCGAAAACCGCGCCCCGGTCTGAAAATAGGAAAGAGTCGTGGTATCCGAACTTATCGGCGTTATTCCGAACGGCGCGAGCATCTGTTTCAGCGCCTTCATCTGATCAGGTTCCCATCTGCCCTCTTCCGCGAAGAAATGGCCCTTAAACCACGGGACAAAGACGGCTTCGACCTTGGAGTAGTCGCCGAAACGGAACGCCGCATGGACGAGGGGACGCGCGATCTTTAACGGATCTCCCGCCTTCAATTCGCTCAGATTCGCGTAATCCACCGGGTTTATCACGTCAAGCGGACCCTCGCTGTCCGCCTTGCCCCAAGTGAGCTTGCGCAATCCCGCGTCAACGGTCAACGCGCCGAAAAACACCGAGAGATACGCCTCATCAAGAATGACCGGCGGGGTTTTACCGTCCAAAACGGGGTTTAGTTGTAGGCTGACAAAAGCTTCCGCCGAATCTCCCCCGGCGGAAAAGGTCAGACTACTGTCTACGATGTCGCCCGCACGAACACCGCCCGCATCATCGGCAATGTCCTTGAGATAACCGGTAATCCCGGCGGAAAGCTCGCCGCCTACCGTCACTCCGCCGCCGCCTGAGACCACGGCTGGTTCGTCATCAAGACTGCCAAAAGGGTTAAACTCGCCACCCGCCTCTTGCGCGAAAAGGGGCCGCGCGGCAGAGACGGACAAAATCACGGCCGACAAAAATACCGCCTTTCGGATCAGGTTAAGAAAACGCCTCGCAAAATGTTCCATGCACATACTATACCCTCTCTTGCTTGCCAATGCCAACTAGTTTTGCGGCGCGGACAGGACACAACAGATTGCCAGAGAGCAAAACACGACTCTCAATTTGTGCAAATTTACCCTTTCTCCGCCAGCTTCAACCTCACCGTAAAAGTCGCGCCTTCCCCTGCCTTGCTAGTAACGCTTATCTTTGCGCCGGTGATGTCGAGCGCCTTTTGGATGAGGGCGAAACTGGAAGTGACGGCAGAATTAGAATCAGTGTCAATATTGCTGTATTTAAGGGTTAAAAGCAAAATTTGATACTGTATTGCATGCGGTTGAACGAATAGCCGCATGCAATCTATTTCTTCTCTTGGCGTTTCTCTTTGCGTTCCTCGTTCCTGCAATCGTAACACCACGATTGTGGAATTACACGCCCGTCGCCCGTATCACGATAGCCGAATTTCTCCTCGATTTTCTTGCGTCCAATTGCAATTTTACCGCAGTGTGGACATTTTCAACTTCGTTATTCATAATGCACATATACTCCCTTTAGTAAAGATATAATTTTATATAACGCAATTCTCGAAAAACTCAAGCATTTTTTGCTAAGCGGCGGCCTTCTGATAGGTTGTATAGGTTACTCTATGTTTACTAATCCAAGAATCCAATTTAACCAGCCTTTTACCGTAGAGGAACGGCGTTCAAAAGTATTGTCGCTTTCAACCTTATAGAGATTTGACGCTTTCATAATCTGAATTATGTCACCCGTTAGAGGCATTCTCCCATTTTCGAGACATTTTCGAAGTACGTCTCCGAAAACCTTATGCGATAATATCAGATCACAATAAGCCAACTGGCGCTGTTTATAATTCAACCTAAGAATTTGCCTGCCTTTTTCACTTAGCCTATAAATAGGCATTCTACCATCATTCCGTTTTTCAAGCAAACCGAGATACCGTGCCGCATCGGTATAGTAATTCGTTTGTCGTTCGTCAAAAGCGTATTGCTCCGTTATATTGTTTCGGCTCAACTCCCGTTCGTTCAATAGTTCACAAATATTTATGACTCGTTCAAAACTGTCCGCTTGTGGAAAAGGCACTTGCGGCTCTTGTGTCGTTACAGTTTTTTTTAATACCGCCTGAATATCGGTAATTTCAATAGCAGTATCTTCAACCGAATAATTTTTTTGATTAACCAAGGCCAACGAACAATAATTGTCGGGGTCTTGAAAAGAATATTCATATAATCGATAAATACTGTTTGAGTGGACAAAAAATAACGATCTGACAGGCTTTGTAATGCGGCTTTGCCATGTCCTAAACGGGTAATAAAGCGGTCTACTAAAAAATCGTTCGACAAATCACGCTTTGCTTCAAAAAGAGCCAACCCTCTTACACCTTCATACGCCGCATCGATTTCAATTTGTGAATTGTTTACCTGAATGCGGAAAGGCGTATTGTTTTTAGAGTTTGTAATAGTAAAATCAAAAGACCCGGAGCTCATTCGCCCGCAAGTGGTGGAAACTAAAGCTTCGTCTTGTAGAAATTCCGCGACAATCCCCGATGCAACGGCACAGTTTAAGGCAATAGTTTCACTGAATATATTATTTGAATCCAAACTTTGAATATATTCTGGTAATGAAAACCTTTTCACAGGGGCACTATCATTTTCAAATTTATGATAAGCGTCAAAATGAGAAATAACATAACTTCTTCTTGTGATGGGAAGAATAGCTAGTTGATTATCAAGAAATATCTTTGGCAAATTGACAGTGTGATCAAACTTTGTCATAAGCCTTGGTTCCCTGAATTCTTTTATTTGTTTTGCTGAAATCTCAAAACGGCCATTCGCGTCAATTTGATTGAGAATATCATACTTTGAAAACAGCCGCTCCCACGAAAGATTATTAAGGTTTTTGAGTGGATCACTCATAATTCCTCACCACCACTTCATCAACTTCTCCTCGCTTTGTAGAATCAGAATTAACCGCCCTTTTCGCTTGAACTCTCGTAATATGATAGGCGGCATATTGTTCCTTGATAAAATCCGTCGCGGAATTAGAAAGCATAAATTTAAGCCCTTTTGCATTCAATTCATCACAACATTCGCGCAACCTTATTTGATCATCGTGAGTAAAACCACCTTTCGAATAACCCGTAAAACTGGACGTATCCGAAACCGGGTCATAGGGAGGATCAAGATAAACAAAGGTTCCTTTTGGGAGTGTCCTTAGCGCTTCCGAATAGTCGAGGGACGTTAAATAAATCGTTGCCGTATTAAGATACAAACTTACCGCCCGCAATGTCGGGGCGTTTACAATGTTAGGATTACGATAGTTTCCAAATGGCGAATTAAATTCCCCCGCATTGTTTACCCTGAACAGACCATTATAACACGTTTTGTTAAGATAAAGTATGCGGGCGGCTTTCTGAACATCCGGCAGGGTTGAATACTTTGTTCTATCTCTGTCCCAATCTCTGACAGTATAGAAATAATTGGCTTCATTTTTGAAATCTTGCAAAGCCGCAATGAGGTTTTCAACATCGTTTTTAATCACATTATAAACGCGGATTAACTCATCGTTAATGTCGTTGATATAGGCAGTCTTCGGCTGCAAATCAAAAAGCAAAGCACCCCCGCCGATGAATGGCTCACAGTATGTCGTTATACGCCCCGGTAAGAGAGGGGTTAAAACATCTAATAATTGGCGTTTACCCCCCACCCATTTCAAAATCGGGGCAACTAATTTATTCTTATTTTTCCGCATTGAAACCACCCCTTCCTATATAAGCATACATCGGATAGTATAGCATAACCCCGGACAAAACGCAATACCCCGCATCTCGTCTTGTATCTCGGTTTCAACGATTATTGCCGCCGAGCATTTAGCAGACTAAAGCGACAATCTGTGGTTCCCCCGTGATTAAGGTCGTGACGAATCCGGGGGCGTTGCTTTGGGGGGGGGGGAGCTCCCGGGGCCCTGTTGCTTTTAGTTACGGTAAAACATTTTTGGGGTCCACACCGTGCCGCAAAAATGGCAGAAACGCGCTCAATGTTTCACGCGCGGCATTGGGTGCCCGCAGAGGGGGTAGCGGAAGGATTGCGTAGGCCGTAGGGCCGGAGCAAGTCTGGAGCGAGGGGGAGACTTCCCCCGTCCGGCCTTATATTTCCGCCAGCTTCAGCCTCACCGTAAAAGTCGCGCCTTCCCCTGCCTTGCTAGTAACGCTTATCTTCGCGCCGGTGATGTCGAGCGCCTTTTGGACGAGGGCGAGCCCCAGGCCGTTGCCCTCCGGAGAATGGGAACCGTCCCCCTGATAGAACTTGTCGAAAATATGCTTTTGTGTCTCCTCGTCCATGCCGCAGCCTGAGTCGCTTATCCGTACCACGGCAAAACTCGCCCATTTTTTCAGCGTGAGGGAGATGGAACCGCCGGGATCGGTGAACTTGACGGCGTTGGAAATGAGGTTGTCCCAGACCATCTCCAGCATACCAGCGTCATAACAAACGACCGCCTCGCTCAAGTCGGCTTCAAACGTGATGTTTTTCCGTTCCCACATCTCCTCGACGGCAAGGACGCAACGGCGGAGTTGTTCGCTTACATCAAAGGGAACGGCAACGGGCGTTATCTCCTCGTGTTCCAGTTTGTTGAGTTTGAGAATATTGGACACCAGCGCGGTGAGTTTTTGGGAAGAAGCGATAATGGTTTTGACGTATTCGTGCCGTTCCTCCGGTTTCAGCGCGTCATTTTGAAGGGCCGTCGCGTAACTTTGGATAACGGCGAGGGGCGTCTTGATCTCGTGGGAAACATCGGCAATAAAGTCGTTTTTCAGCATCTCAATGCTCTCAAGTTCCCTCGCCATAGTGTTAAAATCGTCAAACATCACCTCGACAAAGTCCTTTTTTCCGTCTTTGCGGAGCGGCGCGATGCGGACCGAAAAGTCCCCCCGCGCTATGTTCCGTGCCGCTTCGCTTAACCGCCGCATGGGACGGCTCCATGACACATGGCGCACCGCCGCGACAAGGAGCATTAACAGCGTGGCCGTGACAAACACATAGCCCATAAGGACATTGATGACAAACTGGACATGGGTCTCCACCATGCCCCGTTTAACAAATCCCTGATAGATCATCATGTGAAACCCGTTTACCGCCGCCACCGCGAAGAACAGTAAAAAGTATTGTTTTACCGACATATAAGCGGCGTTTATGCGGCTGTCTTTTCTTCTAAACACGAAGCCAAGCACGGATTCCGTTTCGGCTTTGCCTTTCGATTGCAAACCCTTCGCTTGCAAACCTTTCACTTGAGCACCGCCTTGTAACCCAGCCCGTGAACAGTCACAATTTCAAAATCCCCGCAGAACGCGAATTTTTCCCGCAGCTTAGTGATATACACATCCACAGTGCGCGGGCTGCTTTCGCTCTCCATGCCCCAAAAATGGTCCATAAGCTGGTTCCGGGTAAACGTCTTTTTCGGATACGAAAGCAGCTTCCACAGCACGTTGAACTCCCTCACCGTGACGGGAACCTCCTCTTCCGCCACCGCTGCCGTCATTTCATCGGCGTTGAGCACGAGGCTCCCGGCGGTGATCTTCTTTTCATTGGCGATATTCGCCCGCCTGAGGAGCGCCCCCACCCGCAGAATCAACTCGTCCATATCGACGGGCTTCGTCATATAATCGTCAATGCCGATACGGAAACCCTTCTCTTTCGACGCGATGTCGTCCCGCGCGGTAACAAAGAGAATGGGAATCCGCGCGTCCTGCTCCCGCACCATCGCCGCAAACTTAAACCCATCCACCTTGGGCAGCATAACGTCCGAAATGATGAGGTCAACAATCGTGTCCGTCATTCGGTCAAAGGCCCTCATCGCCTGAGAACACCCGATCGCCTTGTATCCATGCTCGTCAAGACAGGCGCAGACGATCCGGTTTAACTTTTCATCGTCCTCAACAACCAGTATTGTTACCATACGTTCTCTCCCCGCCGAATTTTACCACAAATGGGCCGGTTTTTCATCAGAGCCTGTTCCAAAACCCCAAGCAAATCTTAGAACAACCACATTTACAGCGAACCTTCAAGAAAATTTAACCGCAAAGGCGCCCAATGCCGCGCCCGAAACAGGCACAACGGTTGCGCATGGCGCAACTTGGGTTGTGCTAGGGGCGTTATACAATTACA
>JAIRNN010000087.1 GCA_031257995.1 Spirochaetaceae bacterium
ATGTCGAGGCGTATTACAATCGCCTTCGTATCCATTCGGCGCTTGACTATATGGCGCCTGATGTGTTTAACTCAAGGCAAGTCGCTTAATGGTGTCTGCCTAATGGGGTAAAGTCCAAGTCGCAAGATAGGTTTCATCCGTCTCGTGCTCCTTGACTTGCAGAAGACAAAAACCGAGCCTTATCAAGCTGTCTTCCCACAAGGCAAGCTGCTCGTTTAATGCCCACATCTCTTTTTCCCTGTCATACTCTCCGTGGCCAAAGTGCCGACACGCTTCTTCAGCCGCCGTGTCCGCTGTATCGGGATCCCTTCCGGCAACTTCTTCAAACTGAAACCTGCTGATCCTTTCAGCAAGCTCCGGCCTTATCCGTCTTTGATATTCTGAAAATTTCATGCGTTCTCCTTTAGGAAACTTCCGTTTCCTTACTGCATCTCCGAAGCGTACCGCGCCTCGTCCTCGGTCAGCCGCAGTTTCGCCGACTGAAACCCCTTGATAATAGTCCCCGCGAAGCCCCCGAACTTCGCCGACATCCGCCATTTCCCGCCAGCGGGCCGCTCTATCCACCCGCGCCCTTCCAGAATCTTAAGGTCGCGGCAGACATTGGCCTCAAGCGTCCCCAACTCACGCGCGAGCGCCTTGTTGCTCATCCCCTCTACCGGACTCTCCACCAGCTTCTCGACGATGGCCAGCATCCGCTCCTGGCTGTTCAGTTTTTTGCCCGTTTCCACGCCGCCTCCTTAATCCCGTTTTTCCGCTGGGCATCAAGCCAGTCCAGAATGAACATCCAGCGGCTGATCTTTTTGTTGAGATACCGGCGCGCCGCCACGTAAAAGTATTTGTATTCCATCGCTACACCTGCTCCCGGAGCAGATCCCGGTTGATCTCCTCCTTGTCCGCCTCGCAGAAAAAGTCGTCCTTGACCTTCCGCACCGCGTCCGCCTGGCCCGGCGTCTCGTCGTCAAGCCCCTTCATCGCTTCCTTGTCCGGTTCCTCCTTCCCCCGGATATACCGGTCAAACCCCAGCTTCTTCAGCAACTCCAGCGTCGTCTTCTTCACGCTGATTTTCGTACTCTTCCGGTAGCCGAAAGTCCCGAACGAAAGCTGGACGCTTTTCCGGTCGCGGAACAAGTCATCCTTGTTGTATTCCGCGAACGCCCCCAACAGCCCCGAAAGCTCGGTGATGCGCTTCCGCTTCCCCTCGCCCTTCTTCGCCGTCTCGCTCTTGATCTCCGCGATGGCCCGGTGCCCCTCGCCGTCAATAGCCTCAAGCTCGCTCTCCAAAAGCCCGATCTCCTTCAAAACGAGATTGGCCTCCTCAATCGTTTCAATCTTCTTCACACTCGGTTTCAGTCTCGCCATTTATTTTTCCTCCTCAAACGGCAGTTTGTTTCGTTTGTCCTGATTTTTGCCCCAAGCCGTGAGTTTGCGTTCGGTGGCTTCGTCCACCGCCGCCTCCCACTCCTTCGCGAAGCCCAGATACATCGGGATTTTCGTCCTGAAATACAGCGTCTGGACATCCCTCATCTGCTTTACCGCTAAGACGTAATCCGTCCACGATGTGATTCTCGCTACGCTCATACCGCCCCTCCCATGGTTGTCTGGCTGGCCGCAACCGCCTTGAAAATATAGCCCCCGAACTGGCCGGTAAAGTCCGAGCAGTCCCGGCCGCTCCCGTGAAGTTGCGCCACGACCCGTTGTGAAACACGCACTCCTCGCACGATTCGCCCTTGACGGGAACAATCGCCTGTCCCGGTTTCGCGTTGATCCTCATACCCCGCCCCCTTTGTCGCTGGCGGCGGCGGCCCACGCCGCAATTTCCGCGTCCCGCTCCTCCGCGGAAAGCGCGAAAAACCCGTCGAGAAACTTCCTGATCCTCACCCGCCCCTTCTTGGTGATCATCTGAATAGCGGAAACCGGGTATTTCCGGACATGGAGTTTCAAAATGTCGAGCCGGTCTCCCGCCGTCAGAAAACCGCGCCGCTCATAACGGCCGACTTCGCTCCGCAGCGCCTTCACTTCGTCACGAAGATACCCGTTTTCTTCCTCCAGGCCTTTAACCAGCAGATAACCCTCGATAAAGTCCCCCGGCCTTGTCCCGTAGCCCCCCGTCCTGCGGATCTGCGGAAGCACTTCCTCGAAAAGCCACTTCTCAAAACGCCGCGCTTGCGGCAGATTGCTGCCGACCACGAGCCGGAACACGCCGCCTTCATTGATGATACGGGCTTCTTGTGTGCCGCCTGCGGTCTGAAGGGGGTAGTGTTTCGCGACCCCCTTGCAATGCTTTTGGATCGCGTCATTGGTATTCTTATACCCAAGTGCCGTGGCCACATCCCTGCCGACCCACCATTCCTGACCGTCCACAATAACAACGCGGACTTCCTTCTCCTCAAAACTGAAAGGAATAAGCTGGTTGTTCATACCTTCCTCCTTGGATTCGCCGCGTCAGCCGCCGCTAGAAGTTCGGTAAACGACTTGTAGCCGAGAAACTTGCGCAGGGCGGTTTTTGTGCGCTCGGAGTTCTTGCGCCCCACGATAAACTCTGATATACTGGTGATGGCGAGTCCGGCTTCTTGCGCGACCGTTTTGTAACGAATGTTGCACAGGTTAAGTTGGTACTTAATCCAGCAACCCTGGCCTGGGGTTATGCGTCCGGCCCTTGCCGCCGCCGTTCCCAAGTCTTGGCTTGTTGTTTTTATAGCCATTTTTAGCTCCTTCCCGCCTTTAGGCGGGGTTTGTTGGATTTGCAGGGTTTCACACTTCTAAGGGCGGGAACCCTGCAATTTTTTATTGTGTCGGCGGACATTTCCAACCGACAATCTAATAGCAATGTCGATATTTCTTCTTATCAAGAGATTTCGATAAAATATTAAGATTTTTCTTGATTTCTTTATGGACTGGATAAGAATTATCGAAATTATTGAAAACTCTCTTGTTCAAAGCGGCAAAAATAAGGCGGATTTACCCAAAGTATTGGGAGTTCGTCCGCAGTACTTGTCCGACTTACGGTCGGGCAAGTCAAAAAACCCGGGTTCAGATTTTACGCTTGCCCTTATTAACAAAATGGGCGTGGACCCCGGATGGTTAGAAACTGGCTATGGCAGCCCATTTGTAAAGCCGGAAGCCCGCGCAAGTCTGGAATATACCCCATCGTCCGTAAGTTCGGGAGACTACGTAATAGACACATTCAAAATTCCCCTGCTTACGAGGGATCAGGCTATGCGATTTGATCCAGACAAGGAAATCCCCGAACGAAAAGCACATTCGGGCGATTACCCCGACCTGTCCCTCGTTCCTGTCCCCTGGCGCGTTATGGAATATAGCACCGACCTTCGCGCCATTACGGTCTTTGACAGCCGGATGTTTCCGGTTCTAAAAAACGGGGACATTGCCATCTTTGAGGCGGGCAGCCGTGGCAATGGGATTCAAGTTTACCGTATGGGCGGCAAGCTGCACATAACGTATGCCGGTGTTGAAGACAATCATTTCCGGCTGTTCAGCGAAAAGGAAAAAGAGATCGCATTCGATGGAAAGACCTATTTCCCTATCGGATGTGTCCGCGCCGTGGTGAGCGATTTAATGGGCTATGACTGGCCGTCAACCGCGAAAGCAAACACTGAAATTATGTTGCGTTCACCGAGTGCCGCATCACTTCTCCCGACTCCGGTTTCCGCAGGTGATGAAAAGGGCAGTAATTAGGGTAACGCCTGAAAATATATTATGGAGAGGAATGAGAAGGATTATGGCGAAGGGAAAATTTAGCTTGCAAATGGAAAAGGGAAAGGTACTGAAAAATTGACACCCCCATTTTTGCCGCTTTTAGGCTTCCAACGCGGCAACACGCACGGCAAGCTCCCCGGCAGCCTGTGCCGCCACGATAATCTTCGCGCACACTTCCCGCGCGCCGCCGTAGTCCTTGCCGCCCTCTACCGTAACCTCCGGTTCAAACGGCTTTCCCCGCAGGGCCTTGGCCAGCGCGTCAAGAGCCGCCGAAACCGCCTTCAATTCATTGCTATACATAATCACACTCCCAAATAAATTGGCGGCATCGAGTCCGGCCGCCACGGACATCCAACATTCCATAACTCACAATGAGTTATGCTAAAAGCATACCCCGCGAACCAGTCCAAAACCAATAATTACGGTTATTGCAATATGCCGCCTTCCCCCCGGTACAATCTTTTCTATGATACAGCGGCAACTCTTAACCAGAAATATGTTTTCGCGTCCCGGCAAGAAACGGGAAGCCGTGAAAGGCATCGTCATCCACTGGGTGGGGAACGCGGGGAGCGGCGCGGCGGCAAACCGGAATTATTTTGAAAGCCTGAAAAACCAGAAGCCGGAAAACAAGGGCGCGCGTTTCGCGTCCGCCCATTTTATCGCGGGACTTGAGGGCGAGATAATCCAGCGCGTCCCGCTTGACGAAATGGCCTGCCATGCCGGCGCGAAAACCTACAAGCCCGAAGCGATCACGGCATTCGGCCATTATCCCAACAACTGCACGACAGGCATCGAACTCTGCCACCCGGACGAAAGCGGCACATTCACCCGCCTAACGCTGGACGCGGCCGCGGAATTATGCGCGCCGCTTTGTTCCCAGCTTGGCATTTCGCGAAAAGACATCTGGACGCGCCACCAGATCACGGGCAAGATTTGCCCCAAAGGGTTTGTCGGACACCCCGAAGAGTTTGACACGTTTGAGGAGGCCGCGCTATGGAAATCAAGATGAAAACCGTGTCGAACCTCGCCGCCGCCCTCGCGCTGTGCGTCGTGCTGGTGTCGTTCATTCTGAACGCGGCGGGCCTTGCCCGCATCGACATGACCGACGCGCTCAAGGCGGGCGGGTTTGTGAAGGCGGTGTTTTTGCCGGTGGACGTTTCCCTCTGGATAATGAACATATTCGGCGGCAAAAGCGGAAGCGGTACCGCCGCCGGCATCGCGCTCCGGGACGAGAACAACGCGTGATGAAGAAGGGTTAAGTGAATGCGCGTGATATGGCTATACCTGTCCGTTTGTTTATTGTTCTTATCGCCGCCGCCGTTATTCTCGCAGCAGGGAACATTGGACAGTATCTATGCTTCACTGGACGAATTAGAGCGGACGCTGCTCGCTATACAGAGCGAGAACGAGAGCTTGAAAGCCGGCACGAAGACCTTGCAAGAGAACTTGACGGAGAGCGAAACCGCCAACAGGAGGCTGTCCGCATTGTCGGCGGAATTGCGGACGCTCCCGGCCGGACAGGCACAGGCGTTCAGGCGGCAATCGGCCTTGTTAGAACAATCAGAGAGGAGATTAAAACGCTGGAGGCTTGCCTCAATAATTGAGGGGGCGGTTATCATCGCGCTGCTTGCGGTGTCGATAGGGGCAAAATAGGTTTCAAAAACCCAATAACCGCCGTTACCGCAAAACCGGGGGCGGCGGGTTTAATATAGGGGCAGGAGTATAACAGGGAAATAGCACAGTTTGTATTGACCGCGGTCGGGACGTTTATCTCGGTGAGCGGCCTGTTTTTCGCGGTGTTCCCGTTTTGGGTGAAGAAGCGCGAGGAGAAAGACGCGGCGTTTCAGTCCTCTGTCCGCAAGGAGCTTGACAGCGAGCGGCGGTTAAGCCGCGAGGAAATACAGCGGGAGCGGCAGGAACGCAAAGACTCGGTGGAACGGCTGGGCCTCAAGATTGACGCGCTGGAGCATACCATTATGGAAGGCGTACTCATGCGCGTCGGCAAAATCGAAGGCGAACTAAAAGGGATGAGGGAGATACTGAACACCATTCAGGACTGGTTCATCCACAACACGCCGGCAGGGAGCAAATAATGGAAACCATTTTTTTGCCGCTCCAGAGGATCATCATCTTGCAGGGCATCGAAGCGCAAAGCGGGCGGGAACTCTCCAACGAGATGATCCAGCGCCTTCTCAAGACGCGCGGCCGCCGCGTCTCAATCGCCGAGACGAACGAGCAGATCAACCGGCTTGAGAACCGGGGCAGCGTGAAAGCCGTCCGTATGGGCGACAGTGGCTTCGTGAACGCGCGTATCACCCGCGCCGGAATAGATGTCGCGCAGGGCAACACGCGGGCCGAGGGCATAGAGCCGCCCCCCGGAGATTAGCATGGGACAAAAATCTTCCATAGACAAGCTGCCCGACAGCCTTCGGGCGCGGCTTCTCGAAATGCCCGCCGGCCCGTCCTGCACCCAGACCCGGATCGTGGAAACGGTAAACGGCGAAGCGGGGGAGGCGGTGCTGTCGAAAAGCGCGGTGAACCGCTACGCGCGGAAGATGAAACTGTTCACGGAAAAGAACCGTCAGGCGCGGGAAGCGGCGGAAGCGTATCTGGAACGGCGCAGGCGCGGTTTTGCACCCGGCGCAGGCGCGGTTTTGCACCCGGCGCGAAGGAGGCATCCTCCTCCGGCCCGGAACACCCCGCCTCCTCCGGCGCGGAACACCCCGCCTCCTCCGGCCCGGAACACCCTGCCTCCTCCGGCGCGGGTACGGTTTTGCACTCGGCGCGGGTGCACGTTTGCGCCCGGTGCGGGTGCGGTTTTGCACTCGGCGCGGGTGCACGTTTGCGCCCGGCGCGGGTGCGGGTTAGCGCCCGCGCCGGCCTAGCTCGTCGAGCCGCTCTCTTGTGCCGCCGGTACCGTGAGCTTCCAGTCGGCAGTGATGACCCGTATACTCTTGAGCGGATGCGAACCGTGGGAATACCTCCATGTCCTTGAGGTGGTTCGGAAAAAGCCACAACTCGGATTCGTGCAGAGCCTCCGTGTCATCAGTAATTCCAGGCATATAAACCTCCTGTAAAGTAAATAAAATGATCCGCAGATTGCGCCGGATGGCGTGCCAAATGGCAATACGGATTTTCTGCGGTCCTGTTCGTTGTTCATTGCTTGCGGTTCGTTGTTCACTGTTTTAGCGCCGCGTCATGGCGCGCCTCCTTCTTCCGTAAGGGAGGTATGCGGCCTTCTGCCGCCCGCCCCGCCCGTTATCGAATATATCAAGAAAACTGAAAGACCAAAGGAAAAAACGCCCCGTAGAACCGGAAGGGAACCCGCTGCCGGGGCAAAAGGAGAGACAAAGAAAAACGAGCGGCTAATCGCGTTTTTCTTTTTTTTGGAGGAGGGGGGGAATTCTGCCATTGAAAACTCCACAACACCGCCTCCAGGCGGCCCGAAACACCCCTTTTAGCCTCTTTCCCCGCCATTTTCGTTTTTTTTCACGAATACACCAACTTACCTTAAATAGACGCGCGGCTTTGTAACCGCGAACATGCTATACAAAAGGCGCCCATTTCTGTCAAGCGGGGGGTACCCCCTACGGGGGAATGGATAATTGAAAATGATTGAAGTCGGAGGCTGTGTTTGAAGACTGCGTGGTTCATTCTTATCATTTTCCCTTATCCATTTTCAATTCCCCGAAGGGGCAACGAGAGTGTCCCAGGGGGAGGGTTCCAGCATATCGCGGTCGATGGTGATGAAGATTTCAGGTCTGGCGGCAGGAACGGGGTAGAGGGCGTTGGCGGTGTTGAGATAGGGAAGACTCACGGTGGGGATCGCAAGGTCGGCGAGGCCGGGGCGGACAAAGGTGTCCGGGTCGCGGGAGATGTTATCCCAGATACGGCCGGCATCGCTGTAGAGGGCAAGGGCGCGTGTACGGTAGCGGTTGCTGCCGTCCCGTTCGGCGAGGGTCTGGTAGACTGCGCCGAGGTTGTTCTGCGCGATCATGAGCCGTTCGATGAGGTCGCGATGTCTGACTGCGTCGTCCATGCGGAACTCGGTGATACGCAGGCGGTCGGCTTGCAACATCGACACGAGTTTGGAGAAATAGGCTTCGGCGGCGGAGAAGTTGCCCCGAAGGAAAGACACGTTGCCCAGCGCGTGGAGAATGCGGCGGTTGGGGGGCGTTTCGGTCAAAACTTGGAAAAAGCGTTCTTCGGCCCGCCGGAAGTCGGAGAGGTGGTAATAGGACGAGCCTAAGCGGTACTGCATTTCCGTGGCGCTGTAGCCGGACTCCTCGGCGCGAAGGTAAAGGAGAATCGCTTCCTGCCAGTTGCCCTGCCGGGAGTCGTCTGAGAACTTGGTAAAGTAGGCAAGGTCGCCTAAGTCGGCATAGAGGCTGCCGAAACGAGATGAACGCCGGAAGATGCGCCGTTCAACGGCATCTTCGTAGAGGTTGGCCGCCTTGACGAGGCGTTCTTCGGCGGAAAAGAACTCGCGGCGGTCGCGGGAGAGGTGGGAGAGGCGTTGTTCGGTGTCGATCCGCGCCCGGATACGCCGCGCGCTCTCCTCGCGGGCCTCGTCAAAGAGGCGGCTCGCGTTATTCAGATACTGTTGTTGCCGGCTCCGTTCGCCCAACATCGCGTAATACCGGGCGAGGTGGTAGTGGGTCTCCGGGAATAAGGGGTCCGCTTCGGCAGAGCGGAGCAGAATGTCCCGAACACCCTCGATCTTGTCGATGTTGGCATCGCGGACATAGCGGGTCTCCTCAAGCTGCTTGTCCAGAAGATACGCGCCAAGCTCGGTAAGGGTCGAAGGCCGGACGGTGAGTTTCTTTTGCGCCATAAAATAGTCTTGCAACGGCAGAATTTCGGACAGATTGTCGGCGCGAATAAAATAGATGAGCATCCGCTCAAGCACCGGATCGTTCCATCCGTAAAGCTGAATATGGCGGGCGTAGTTCTCCCGCGCAACTTCGTATTTGCCGCCGTCCCTGTTCTTCTCGTCTTCGTCGGAGAACTCCACGTTTGAGTCGCCCCAGGCCATGTTCACGTCGCCTCGGGCGAGCAGTCCTTCGGGGTCGTCCGGGTTCCAATCGAGGATGTGGTTGCGGATGAGGCGGTCGGCCTTTTCATAGTCGCGGAGGTACTCGGTCTCCATCCGGGCGTAGTCGAGAACACCTTGCTTCTCCGGAATGCCTTTCTTGTTTTGCATCGCGGTGTAGGCGATGAGCTGCTCGTATTTCTCCTCGGCGTAGAAGTACTGGCGCGCGTCACGAAACGCCTCGGCATAGGTGTAGAACCAGTCTTTGACTGGTTTCCACCGCCACGCCTCGTTAAAACGCTCGTTGGCCCGTGCATACTCGCCCGCCGCGATACGCTCGATACCGATTTTGTAGAGACTGTCCGCTTTCAACGGCTTATAGACAAAGTTCCAGCCCAGATAAATCGTTCCGGCAATGGTACCTGCGATAAAGAGAAAAAGGCCGAGTACGGGAAGAAACTTCTTGACAAAGATATAGGCGAAACTCGCCTGTTCCTCTTCAAGTTTCGCGCCGGTCTGTTTTTGATAGCCGTACGGGATAACGATCTGCCTTTCCAGTATCTTCCCGGCCAGCCTTGCGGCATCGCGGGCGGCCCCTCCCCGCACGAGGAGCTTGACCAACTGCGACACCTCCACCGAGGGAGTGTCTCCCCGAGTGATCGCTTCTTCGCAAGCCACCCGGAGATTGAGCGGGTAATCCTGCAACGTCTCTTCGAGAAGGGCAAACTCTTTCTCGGTAAGATTAACATCCTCAACTGTCTGTCCGGCTTCTTTTCCGATCCCGGTTTGGGCAGCCGCTCCGGCAACGGACGCGCCCTCAGCGGGTAGATCAATACCGGTAATAACAAACTCGTCAAGGCCCGAAAGGTCGGATGCCTTGTCCGGCGAGACGGCATTGCTCTCGGCAAGGTTAAACTCGTCAAAAGAGTCTTGAGACATATCCAGCGCAACGGAATCGTCCACAATGGCCAACTCTTCCTCAACCGGGGACAGTTCTTCAAGCACATCTTCGTCAATACCCGTGATCCCTGTCTGCCGTTTCTGATCTGCCGTTCCGTCCAATTCATCGGTGTCTAGAAGGGAAACATCAGGTTTTTCCTCCAGCGCTATATCTTCAAAGCCGGCCGGAGAAAGCGTCTCCTCGTCCGCGATATCAACCGTGTCAGGGTCGAGATTTTCAGTGTCCGGCGCGGCATAATCAGCGTCTATCGCATCAATTATCTCCGGCACACGATCTTCACTATCCGGCACTACGTTTTCAGTATCCGATGCGGCCTCTTCAAACAGATTGTCGAAATTGCCCGGATCAAAATCTTCGGGCACGGAGGGAGGGTGAGCATCTTCGTATCCGCCGGGCTGGGCGAGTTCCTCTATAGACTCGTTGGGCTCGGCGATTCCTTCCATAGATTCGCCAGAATCGCCGGAATCGTTAAATTCTTGAGGAAGCGCGTCGTCAATCGAAAGCGGCGAAAGATCTTCATCAGTAAGCCGCGCGAAACTGCCGAAATCAAAATCCGGCATAATCCCCGCGCCCTCGTCATCGGACGGCGGTTCCAGTCCGGTAGCGCCTGAGTCGTCCAGAACGGGCTGCGGCTCCAGTCCGGCAGCGCCTGAGTCGTCCAGCCCGGACAGCAGATCCCCGCCGCTATCGCCGGCAGCATCCATGTCAAGCGCGGTCTGTTCGGGGGCGGGAACGTCCTCGGCCATAAGCCCGGCCAAATCGTTATCGGGAGGAAGCGGTTCCGGTTCGCTGTCCGGCAACTCCAGCACATCCGGCTCCTCTCCCCGTTCCGCGAGTATGCGTTCCTCTCCACCGACTGAACGAAAAAGACCGGCGAAAGCATCTAAGTTTTTTAGCGAAGGCATGGTCTAACTATCCGCCCCCGCTTTACCGATATTGAAACTATGAGACATAAACCGTTCGGAACCCTGGTTCTCCTTCTTATTATTATCGGCAACGGAGAGGCGCAGAACATAGCCGGGACGGAATATTCATACAAACTTTCCGAGTACCTTCTGACCCTTTCCCGGCCCGCCGCGCCGGTCGTCCTTGACGGACAGGCGCTTTTTACCCTGCCGTCCACCTACCGCCGCGCCGGAGTAGCCTTTGCCCATGAAAACTGGACAAAGATTCACTGGTTCCGCAAACTCGAACTTCCCCTGGATGATGTCGCCCCTTTTGTCGAAAAAAGTAAGGTTCCCCGGCAATTCTACCACGATTCCGGGATAATGTTTACTGTTTACACGCCGCCCCCCGGCACCGTGTTTCTGGAATACCGCCTGATTGCAGACGGCCTCTGGATAGCCGACCCGTTAAACGGCGAAAGCCGCCTCGATACGTCATCCGGCGTGAAAAATTCGCTTGTCTACCTCGATCCTGTTCCCGCGAAAGAGACGGACAAAGTACAAGAGGCGGAGAGCGACGGGCGGATACGTTTCCGCTACAACGCCGAACCCGGATCCACCGTCCACCTGACCGGCAGTTTCAACAACTGGGACCCGTTCATGTACGAGATGCGCGAAGAGACCCCGGGCGCGTACACCCTCGCGCTGGGCCTTCCTCCTGGAACCTACCAGTACGTCTTTTTCGACCGGGGCGTATTTCACCCCGATCTTTCCAACCCGGAGCGGATCTACCTCCTCGACGGGAGGATCGCGTCTGTTTTGGTGGTGAAGTAAAGAGGGGAAGTCGTGGCAACGATGTTGTCATAGCAAATTGCCGCCCTCTCGCTTCAGCCCAAACTCAAACCTTGAGCCGCCCTCCGCTACCTCCTCTGCGGGCACCCATTGCCGCACACGAAACGGGCACAACGGTTCTGTCAAGTCACAACTAGGGTTGTGCTTGGCGCATTTAACCATTCCGGCGGCACGGCGCCCATTGAATGTTTATCAGTAGAGCCTGTTTCAAAACCTCAAGCTTTCCCCTTTTTTCATCTTTTTCACGTTTTGTAATTTTTTCACCTTTTTTCGCCCTTTTTTCCCGTCAAATTAAAGCAATACGGCTGGTAACCGCATGTATATACACGGAGGCATTATATATGCGGCAAGAAAGAGAATTGGCAGAACATGTATGGTACCGGGTGCAAACATCGGTTAATATCAGCGAGCCCCTGTTCCGGCTGCCGGAGGCCAAAGCGCTTTTCCTCGGCGTACTCCGCGAGACGGAAAGGCGTTACGGCTTCGATATGCGCGGGCTTGTCATTGAGGAAGGGAGCGTGTCGTTCTCCATTAAGCCCGGCGACGGGCTTAAGCTGCCACTGATAATGCAGCGGCTGAAGCAGACGTTCTCCGCCCGTTTCAACGCGCGGACGGGACGGACGGGGCACGTTTGGGGGGAACGTTACTGGTCTGAGATTTTGTGGGGAGGGCCGCCTGAGGGGGCGAAGGCGGTGGACTGGGCGGAGGCGGAAGCGTTTGTGGCGGCCACGCCGGTAGAGGAGATATTGACGTATAAATTGTCTTGGGGCAGCCCCCGGACGAACGGGAAGGCCAAAGGGAACCGTCTTTCGCTGGAAATCACCCCAAAACCCGCGTCTCCGCCCGGATAACGGCCCGCTTTACGGCCAAAAGGGGGTTACAGACCGCCTCAAGCGTCCCGGCCGGAGACGGCCTCAGGGGAGGTTTGCCCGCACCGCAACTTGGGGTTTTGAAACAGGCTCAATTGAAAATGGATAATGATTAAGGCCGGGGGCTGTGTTTGGAGACTGCGCGGTTCATTCTTATCATTTTCCATTATCCACTTTCCATTTTCAATTCCCTTGTAGGGGATGGATTGGTGGAGGGGATTGATTTGGGAGAGGGGGTACGTTGCGGGGAAAGTTTTCGAGCGCCATTTTCAGAGCGCGAAGGGCCCCTTCGGCTTCAAGGGTGTCACCCGCATGGCAGCCGACTGTTTTTCTTGACCACAAATCCATCACAAGACTGAGATACAGAAA
>JAIRNN010000096.1 GCA_031257995.1 Spirochaetaceae bacterium
TTCCCGCGTTACCGGTTTCTTTTCACTCATTTGTAACCCCGTTTGGGCATCCTCCAGATACCCTTTCGTTTAATTTAGGTTACCTTTTCTTTCTGTCTCAAACCCGGCCTTTCGGTTACCTTTTCGATGTCTCACTGCGCCCTCTTGACAAAAAAATTACCAATTGTTATCATGAACGAAAACAATCCGAAGGAGGAAAAGTTTATGAAAAAGATCAGTTTATTGATCCTGTCGGTTTCCGTGCTGTTTGGTTTCGTGGGCTGTAAAAAACAAGAGGCTTCCGGTAGCCAATCCGGCGCCCAGTCAAGCCAATCTGAGGCCCAAGCAATCAAAATCGGTTTGGTAACCGATGTCGGCGGGGTGAATGACCAGTCCTTTAACCAGAGCGCGTGGGAAGGGCTCCAGCGGTTCGGTCAGGATACGGGTGTCAATGTACGCTATATCGAATCCAGGGACGAAAGTAACTATGCCCCAAATGTCAATACCTTTGTGGACGAGGGCTACAGTCTTATCTGGGGGGTCGGTTTCATGCTGGGAGATGCCATGGCCCAAGCCGGCAAAGATTACCCCAATAATCAGTTTGCCATCGTAGATTTCGCGTACAGTCCCGATCAGGTTCCGAACAACAATGTTACCGGCGTGGTGTTTGCCGCCGAAGAATGTTCTTTCCTTGTGGGCTATATCGCCGGCAAGGTGACGAAGACCGGAAAAGTCGGCCATGTTAACGGTATCGCGTCTCCCACTATGGAGAATTTTGCTGTGGGGTATTATGCCGGCGTGTTGACTGCCAATCCCAATGCCCAGATCATGGGCCAGTATTCCGGTTCTTTCGGCGATCCTGCAGCCGGTAAGGCCATCGCCAACCAGTATTTTGCCGATGGCGCCGACATTATTTACCATGCGGCGGGAGGTACCGGCGCGGGGGTCATCGAAGCGGCCCGGGAGCAGAACAAGTGGGCAATAGGCGTCGATATGGACCAGAACTACATCGCCCCGAACAATGTCCTTACCAGCGCCCTGAAGCGGGTGGATAACGCTCTGTACGATGTGTCCGAGATGATGAGACAGGGGACTTTCAAGGGCGGAAGTACCTTGCTCTACAACCTGAAAAACGACGGCGTAGGGTATGCCACCACCGGGAACCACATTCCCCCTGATGTCATTGCCGAAGTTGAGTCTGTCAAGGCGAAGATCATCTCCGGTGAAGTTAAGGTTCCGGCCACCGCCGCCGAAATAAACGCCCTGTTCCCCGGTAAATACAATTTGCCCGGAACGAACTAACCGGCAGTGATTTCTGTTTTTGGCGAGTTTGCGGGATAACAGAGTTGTTGGGAAACATCAAGTTTCCCAAGCTAAACATAGTTTGGGAAACTTCCGCTAAAAAGCGCGGTTTTTCCAAGGCTTTCTTAGCCCTGCTTTAGCGCGGGGCTTTTGAGCCTCAAAACCGCAAGACCGGCAAGCTAATTACAGGTTAGCGGATACTGGGTTGTCGAACAAGTTTGATGTTCCGCAAACGCTTTAAGTATATGAAGAAAAATCTTTTTTGCCGCTTCCGTGGTGTGAATCGGCAATTATTTTGAATGGATGACCTCGCCAACGGGGGGTCGA
The DNA here is from genome assembly GCA_031257995.1 of Spirochaetaceae bacterium. Classification (GTDB taxonomy): domain Bacteria; phylum Spirochaetota; class Spirochaetia; order Treponematales; family Breznakiellaceae; genus JAIRNN01. Next base: position 1,609 of record JAIRNN010000096.1, read on the forward strand.
AGGAGTCTTGATGGATAACCTTGGTATCAAAACCGGCGCAGCGGCGGATCCGGCTTATGCGGTTGATATGCGGAACATCACCATGATGTTCGGGTCTTTTAAGGCCAATGACAATATATGCCTCAAAGTGATCCGGCAGTCGGTTCACGCCCTCCTTGGCGAAAACGGCGCCGGTAAGAGTACCCTGATGAATGTGCTTTACGGGTTGCTCCAGCCGACTTCCGGGAAAATTTACATTAAAGGCCAAAAGGTAACCATTGATTCGCCTTCCCGGGCGATTGAATACGGCATAGGCATGGTACATCAGCATTTTATGCTGGTTCCTCCTTTCACCGTAACCGAAAACATTGTGCTGGGCATGGAACCGTTGCGGAAGTTCGGTGTCATCAATACCGGGAAGGCCAGGGCGGACGTGCAGGCCCTCAGCGACCGCTACGATCTCAAAGTGGACCCGGATGCTAAAATTGAGGATATATCCGTGGGGATGCAGCAACGAGTGGAAATTCTCAAAGTGCTGTACCGGGGGGCGGATATCCTCATCTTGGACGAACCTACGGCATCCCTCACTCCTCAAGAAATAGACGAGTTGGGCCTCATTACCCGAAACTTGATAAGCGAAGGAAAGACGGTTATCATCATTACCCACAAGCTGGCGGAAATTAAAAGTATGGCCGATACATGTACCATCATCCGGGCGGGTAAAACCATAGATACGGTGAAGGTATCGGAGGTGAGCGAAGAAAGCTTGGCCGCCATGATGGTGGGCCGGGCGGTGGACTTTACTATAGAAAAGAAGGCGGTCGCGCCGACGGAGGTGGTTCTTAACGTGGAGAATCTGGTGGTCCGTAATTACCAAAATCATCCCGCGGTGAACGGCCTCAACCTTGCGGTTCGCGCTGGAGAAATTGTGGGCATAGCCGGTGTTGACGGCAACGGACAGTCTGAGTTTGTGGCTGCCCTGACGGGGCTTCAGAAGGCCGAATCCGGGACTATTACCCTTCTGGGAAAGGACATCTTTAACAAAACGCCCCGGATGATCTTCGAGACGGGTCTTTCTTCTATTCCTGAAGACCGGCAGAAACACGGCCTGGTGATGGATTTTTCCGTAGCGGAGAATATGGTGCTCCAAAACGCGCAGCAAAAACAGTTTTCCCAACGGGGCTTTTTAAGGAGGAACACCATCATGACCCACGCCCAGTCGCTCATCGAAAAATTCGATGTCCGGCCCCGGAACTGCGCGGGGAACAAGGCAGCCAGTCTTTCCGGGGGGAATCAGCAAAAGGTCATCATCGCCCGGGAAGTAACGAACGATAAGGATCTCCTTATCTGCGTGAATCCCACCCGGGGGCTCGACGTGGGGGCTATTGAATACGTACACCGGTACATTGTGGGTCAGCGGGATGCGGGCAAAGCGGTGCTCCTTGTATCCTTTGAATTAAGCGAGATAATAAAGCTGTCGGATCGCATCGACGTCATGTTCCGGGGCCGGATTGTGGGCAGTGTGCCCGGAGACGGCGTGGATCAGGCGGCCTTGGGGCTTATGATGGCGGGAGGCGTTCAAAATGCGGCAGCCTGATTCTTCGGGTCAAAAATCACCCCGGCAACACGCCGGCGTTGTTGTCTGGAAAGATATGTTTCGCCGGCGGCACTTGGGCCGCGTTGTCTGGAGCGAGACTTTCCTCTACACCCTGTTGGCTATCTTTATCGGCCTCTTGGCGGGTTCCGTGATCCTCCTTATCACAGGGTTTAACCCCCTCTCGGCCTACAAAACTCTGTTTGCCGGGATTTTTGGGTCCGCCAAAAACGTGATGTATATGGTGCAGTACGCTACGCCCATCATCTTTACGGGACTTTCCGTAACGTTCGCCTTCAAAACCGGACTCTTCAACATAGGGGCCGAAGGTCAGTACATCGCCGGAAGCATGGCGGCGCTGGCGGTGAGTGTACTCCTTCCCATGCCCGTGGGAATTCACGCGGTTGTTGCCGTCCTGGCGGGGGGCATAGCCGGCGCCTTCCTCGGCAGTATCGCCGGTATTCTTAAAGCGTTTAAAGGCATACACGAGGTAATCGTTACCATTATGCTGAACTGGATAGCCTTCTACTTATCCAATTTTCTCGTTATGTCTCCAGCCCTCAAGAAGCCCAATTCCACTGCCTCGGTGGACATAGCCGAAACATCCCGTCTCAATACCGAGGCGTTTCGGGATGCGCTGGGAACGGTCCGGATTCACTGGGGTATGCTCATGGCTATAGCGGCAGTCATCATCATCTGGATCATCCTGAACAAGACTACCATGGGTTACCGGCTTCGGGCGGTAGGGTTTAACCGCTACGCCGCCGAATACGGCGGTATCCCTGTGGCACGGTCTATCGTGGCGAGCATGGGCATCTCCGGACTGCTCGCCGGACTTGGCGGCGCGGTCCAGGTGTTGGGGGTTGTAGGACGCATTACCCAGCTTGCGGCACAGGAAGGCTACGGCTTCGACGGGATTTCGGTCTCCATGATAGGAGGCATCAACCCCATAGGCGCATTGTTCGCGGGCCTTTTTTACGGGGGTATGAAGTACGGAGGCAGCCGCCTTAATATCATCGGAGCTCCCAGTGAATTGGTAAACGTTGTCATCGGCGTTATCATCTATTCTATAGCTATCATGGGCGCGTTCCGGGCTCTGGTACAATTTTTCACGGCGAAAAAAGAGGGGAGGCCCTTATGATATTCAGCGCATCCGACATAGGTCTGCTTATCAGTTCGACTCTAACCTATGCCGCTCCGCTCATCATTGCCGGCATGGGCAGCATTATGAGCGAAACTTCCGGCGTGGTAAATATCGGCATAGAGGGGCAGATGACCATAGGCGCTTTTTCCTGCGCAGCGGTTGCGGTGCTGACCGGTAATCCCTGGATCGGGCTTTTGGCCGGCGCCTTGGCGGGGGCTTTTTTTGGGCTTCTCCACGCCTTGGCTTCCATCACCTTTAAGGCGGATCAGACGATTTCCGGAATAGCCGTCAACCTCCTGGCTCCGGGAGCGGCTATCTATTTCTGCAAAGCGATCTTTACCGGCTCAACTCAAACCCGTCCTGTCGAACTCTCGGACAAGTTGCCGGTGGTGCTGGGAACGATTTTTCCCGCCAACTCCTTCTTTAACTATATGTTCAAGAACTACCTGTCGGTCTACGTCTGCCTGGTTCTGGCGGCAGGGATCTGGTTTCTGCTCTTTAAGACCCGCTACGGCCTACGAATCCGGGCGGTGGGAGAACACCCCCGGGCGGCGGCTACCTTGGGGATTAGCGTATTCAAAGTACGCTATTTTTGCGTACTCCTTTCCGGCATACTGGCGGCTTTGGGCGGCGCGATTATCCCCTTGTCCACGGTATCCTACTTCTTTCCGTCAATAATATCGGGACAGGGTTTTATCGCCATAGCCGCAGTCATCTTCGGCAAGTTCAAGCCGAAAAATACCGTGCTGGCCTGCTTTCTTTTCGGATTCTGCAAGTCTTTGGCTCTTGCTTTGGGAAACCCCAAATTCGGCTTCTCCGTGTCCGTTCATCTCTTGAACATGATACCCTACATCATCACACTGACGGTGCTTCTTTTCATAGGACGCAGCCACGCTCCGGCGGCCAGCGGAAAGATCTACGATCCCTCGGCAGGATAACGGACAGTTTTCCGATGGGGGAAGTCTCCCCCTCGCTCCGGTCTTCGCCCTCCGCTACCCCCTCTCTTAGGGGCTCCGCCCCTAAGACCCCATCCCCTACAGGAATCGAGAATCAGTATAGAAATGAGACGCGCAACCTCCAAGCCTTGATCATTTTCAATTATCAATTTTCCATTCCCCCGTAGGGTACCCATCTACCGCGCTCGAAACGTTGAGGGCGTTACTACAATTACGCAACACGGTACGGCGCAACAAATAATGCCAACATTTTGATAAAACGCTTCAGCGTTGCGGAGATAAGCTCCCGCAACGCCCCCGGCATTAATCACGGCTTCAATCACGGGAAACCACGGATTACGCAGATGAGCCGGTTTCACAACCTCATGTTGCGGTGTTGGGCAGATCTCCCCTGCGGCCATCTTGGGCCGGGACGCTTGAGGCGGTCTGTAACTCCTTTTTGGCCGTGATCTAGGCCGTTATCTCGGCGGAGACACGGGTTTGGCGGTGTTGTGGGCCGAAAACCGGGCCGTTATCGTCATTCCGGGCGACCTAAGGCTGTCCCATGTCAAGGTGTAGGCAACCATCCCCGCTACCGGCGTGTTTGCCGACTTGTCTATCGCCCCCCAGTCTGCCTCTTCCGCCCACTCAGGCGGCACCCCCTCCAAGATCTCCGACTCATACCGCTCCCCCCAAACGTGCCCTCTCCGTCCCGCGATTATGTTGAACCGCAGGGAAAACGTTTGTTTCAGCAGCTGCATTATCAGCGGCAGCTTAAAGCCGTTTTCGGGCTTGATGTAAAACGTGAGCCACGTCCCCTCAAGCCTTAGCCCGCGCATCTCGAAGCCGTAACGTGCTTTCGTTTCGCGGAGTACGCCTTTATTTCAGCCGTTCTCTCCGCCGCCTTCTTTCGCCTCACTTTTACCGATTTGCGGTTCTGCTTCCGGCGCCATCCCTTCAAGCCCTCCGCCATCATGTGACGGGAAGTCCACTTGGTGATGCTTTTCGCTATGCAGTGTACTTCCTTGTCCAGCATCGGAATATGGAACCCTGAGTTTATGTTCATCGCGTGACTGAATACGGCATCGTAGAGGATTCCCGCGTCTTCAAACCCCTGCCGCTTCCATTCGGCGTACGCGAAAAACCGTGTTTTGTCAAACACCGCGCAGTTCCGACCCAAGCCGGAAACGTCCCGGCTGGCCGGTTTCCATTTCCGTAATTCCATCAGGGTCCACGCCCGGCTGTGCCACACGTAGACCATCCACTTTGGAGAAAGGGGATTCTTGGAAATGAGCTTGCCGTATCCGGGATCGGCTTCGAGAACGCGGGCGGAGCCCCTTGTCAACGTCTGTGGCGAGTTCGAGTGGCTTCCGCCTCGCCTGGCGTAACGTGTATACGGCGGGGTCTATCATATAAAAAGGGTGCTGGTGGTTGTTCTCCGGGTTCCGCGCTTCGACGTTCGTTTTTTTTTGGGGGGGGGGGTGCAGATCCCATTCTTCGGGCCAGTATCTGCTTTGGCCGAAGTCAATGTCAAAGACCAGCCAGTACGCCCTCGTGATGGGGTTCGGCTGTATATACGCCTCTTTCGCCGCCATGCTTTTGGGCCGTATCTTCAAATGGCCTAAAGCCTCCGTGCAGTAAGGCTGCGGCGGAAGGCAAGTGTAAAAAATATTCAATATGTCCGGTTCTTGACTAAAGAGATCAGGCTGTGGTATACATATCATCACTTATTGGATTGAAACGCTCGTCGTAAGTTTGCCGACTGCTGACGGGCTTTCTTTTTGCCCTAGGGCAACATAGTATCCCGCCCCCTTAAAAGAGATTGTTTTTCTTTCATCAGTCCCCTCCTTCCCATAGAGTATGCTGTTTTTGTGAACAAACCGTAACACATAACGTTTTTTGTGTAACCCCCCTCGTTTTCGCGCCTTGTCCTCTTATTTGCCGCCTGTTTGTAACGTCCTTTATGCTAGTTGTAACGTTCGTTACAACTAGCATAAGCCGGTTTCCTCTCCGGCTCTCCGGCAAATTATCAATAGGCGGCTGATATTTTGTAAAGGACCGAGTTGCCTCATTTTGAAATGTTACCGAAAGGCGTGGCTGCCTCATTTAGAAAATGTTACCGAAAGCTATAGCTGTTTCTGCGTTTTGACACGGTTTGTTTGAGCAAGCCGTTGGCG
>JAIRNN010000105.1 GCA_031257995.1 Spirochaetaceae bacterium
CTCGTCACCAAACATATCCTGAAACCGCAGTATTGTCATATCCTTTGATTCTCCTTGCCGGCTGTCTTACCGCATCGTCTTTTTTATTTCAATCAGGAGGTGAATTGATAGTCATATAATGGAATAAGAACATTTTCCCAAATATTGGAAATATTAATAATATTTGGCTATCTTATAAGCAATTATTTACTTGCCAAACGAAATCCATTTGCATGGCTTATGTTTATAGTAGGACTTATAAGTATGCGTATATTGCAGTATATTCAAGGAAAACCAATATTGTGTATTCAGCAATTAATTTCATTAGTACCCGCAATAATAGGTTTTATAAAAAATATGAATGATACAAAGTTAAAAATAATAAATTAAGAAACAAAATATGGAGTACGGCACAACAGCGCATAACAGGCATGGCAGCCTATTGACTTGTAAGTTTTTGCGTCATTTTGTAATGCAAAACCATGATTTGCGGGCTACTATTGTCGTTTTCAAGGTAAAAAACAGCCTTTTCGGCGGTTTTTTGAAATTTCACACGCGAAGCGCAACAGGCTGCCAGGGTTGTGACTGTCCCTTAACGGCAGCCCCTATCTACCGGTACGCTTCCTAAACAGCACCTGTCCCAGGAGGCCGTGCCATTTAGTATTGTTATCTGGAGCGCGTCTCCTGCTCAACGACACGCCATCACACTAGATGGCACGGCCTATCCTCTATTGTTAGGGTTTCGCCGTTTCTTTCGATGACGATTCGGCAGGCGCGAAGGAAGTAGCCGTCTTGCCGGGGAGAACCGCCATATTTTTTGTCGCCGCAGAGGGGGTGGCCGTGGAGGGCGCACTGGGCGCGGATTTGGTGGGTCTTGCCGGAGGAGATTTCCGCTTCGATGAGGGTTGCGCCGTTTCTGGGTTCGAGCGGTCGTATCCGGGTGGCGGCTTTTTTCGCGGGTTCGTCTCCGTTTGCGGCGCGAGTTTTTTTGTCTTTTTTGTCTCGGAAAAGGCGGTCTTCCCAGACTTCCTCTTTCGCGATAACACCGCCGGCAAGCGCGAGGTAGTATTTTTTGACATGGCCGTGTTGGGTCGCGCGGGTAAAGAAGCGGGCCCCTCTGAGGCTCTTCCCAAACACGACGAGGCCGCCTGTGTTCCGGTCGAGGCGGTGGAGCGGGCCCGGACGAAACGAGAGGGAAGCGGGGATCTTGTCCGCAAGGTAGGCGGATACGCGGGACTCAAGGCTCTGGTTCTCCGCGCAGTCCGCTTTGCCGTCATCCCTCCCGTGGGTAAGTACACCCACAGGCTTATCGGCCACAAGCAAATCGTCGTCTTCATACACGATGCGGAGCGCGGGGGTAGATGGCGCGGGTTCCGCATAATTGAGGGCGGGCGGCGGGCCGGGAGGTTGTGCCGCGGTTGCCACCGTGATCACGTCTCCCGGCACGACCCGGTATGCGCCGTGCCGCGCTGTGTCCCCCACTCGCACCTTCTTTTCCCGCAGCAGCCGGTTGATAAACGAGAGGGGAAACGCGGGAAAGTGTTTGCGGAGGATCCGGTCCAGCCGCCGTCCCGCATCGTTCTCTTGGGCTGTCAGCGAGATTGTCCCGTCCTTGTTTTTGTTCGGGGCATCGTCCGGTTTATCGTTCGGTTTATCGTTTAGTTTGTCATTCATATATACATTCTACACCCTATGAAGTATGGAAACATCGTTAGGGCAACTCCACAAAAAATTGTTTGCAAAGATGGGATCTTGGGGGCGGAGACCGGGGCTGCGTCCTTTGGAGCGGGGGTAGCGGATGACCAAACGGATAGAGATGTGGCCGTGCCGTAGGCCTGCCGGCCGGAGAGCAGGCAGGAGCGAGGGGCCGGCAACTCGTTGCCGCGACTTTTCCCTTCCCCCGCCTGTTTCCCTGTCGAAAGCGGTGTCCATTATGTTCACGGGAAATACCGCTCTTTGATGCGGACGATCTTTGCGGCGGCTTCGCGGATTCCGGCGGCCTCGCCCAGTGCTGCCGCGCAGAGACAGGCGTTTCCGGCGAGTTCTCCGTCAGTGATCGCGGGGATGGCAAGGGTTGTCCTTGAGATTTTTGCCTTCATCCGGTTCCAGAGCGGGTTTTTGGCCTGGCCGCCTGAGACGCGCATCTCGGTTACGGGGAAGCCGTTTTCTTGTAACAGCTCGATTTTCTCCCGCACCTGACGCGCCATTTTCAGCAGCATCCGCCGCCCGGCGATGTCCTCCTCGGAAAAGCTCGCGCTTTTAAGCAAGGCATCGAGATGTTCCTTGTAATCGCGCTCTTCCTGAAATGTGCCGCGCCGATAATCATCGAAAAGGATGCCTGACCGGGGGATCAACGCGCCGACATTGAAGAGGCCGTCCGCGATATGGGGCAAAGTCCGCAGATTGTCCGTGGCTGCGGGCGCCTTGCTGCACACGTTTATGCCTTCCGAGGTGCCCGCCCGGTTGCAGACCAACCCCTCGGTAAGAACGCCGGTACCGATGAGGGCCATGATGAAGTCCGGGCCGCCCGCGACGAGGGGAATGTTGGGGCCCAAGGCAAAATCCCGCTCCGCCCGGTTGCCGGTCTTGCCAATGATCGTTCCCAGTGGCACGAAAGGCGGGAATTTCCGCATATCGCATCCGGCAGCCACGCACTGCGCCTCGTCCCAGTAGTAGGGCCGATAGCGTTCGCCCGGCAGTACGGACACCGCCTCTGCGCCGAGCCGCCACGCAAGCCATTCCTGACACGAAAAGAGCCGCGCCGTGTTGTCGTACCGTTCCCGGTGTTCCGCGGCATACCGCTCAATATGGGGCAGGAAAAGCGAAGCGCCCATCGTCCGTTTGGGGGCGTTGTACCAGATGAGGGGCGGAAACGCCTCGCCATGCCGGTCAACCGGCACGAAAGTCGGGCCGTTTCCCGAAACACAAACGGCCGCTATTCCTGCGCGCGTCTGCCCTTTCAGGGCAATAACCGCCTCCTTGAACGCCGCCTCCCAGTCTGCCGCCGCAACTGCCGCCCCGCCGGATTGCCGATAGCGTACCCGGACAAAGGCGTGTTGGATGCCTTCCGCGTCGATCAGCGCGGCCTTGAGCGAGGATGTTCCGATGTCAGCGCAAAGCCACGTCATTACTCATTGTTTCCCGTTATTTTTCATCAAACAACTTCACGATGATGTCGCGGTTGTCCAAGAGCGAGCTCAGCGGCAAGCTCTGGCGTAGACGGGAAATGATCTGGGCGAAGAGGCGGGCGATGTCGACACTGACATACCATTCTTTTTCCAGCAACGCTTCATGATGAACCGCGTTGGTCCCGATGATCCGGTAGAAGAGCCCCTCCTGATACGCCTCGTCGAAGTAGGAAATCGCGTTGCCTGAAAAGATGGGAAGGCTTACCGCGCAGATCACCTGTCCCGCGCCGTTTTCCTTGAGGAAGCGCATCGCCTTGAGCAGCGTCCCCCCGGTTCCGATCATATCGTCCGCGATAAAGACCGTTTTCCCTTGCACGTTACCCAACAGCTTCAATTCGGCAATGTTCGAGTCGATCGCCGAAGAACTTATCCGAGAATAGTCGCGTTCCTTGTAGAGCAGGGCGAGCGGCTTTTTCAACGCGGTCGCGTAGAACTTGTTCCGGTCGATGGCCCCCGTGTCGGGAGACACCACAACGAGGTTGTCGCTCTTGACATCGGTGATCTTGGCAAGCTGGCGGATGATCTGGTAACTGGCGTGCAGGTTCTCCAGCCGCATATTCCCGAAACTGTTGCCAATCTCCCGCGAATGAATGTCCAGCGTGATCAGGCGGTTCACATGCATCGACTCAAGGATATTCCCCACACGGCTCGCCGTCACCCCCTCGCGGCTCTTCTTCTTGTGCTGGCGCGAGTAGGGGTAGACCGGCAATACCACGGAAATACTCTGCGCTCCCGCCTGTTTCGCCGCGTCAACCGTCACCAAGAGACAGAAAAGATGGTCGTTGATCGAAAGCGTCCGCGAAACCGAGCCGTTGTTGAACGACACCGGATAGCGGTTTTCCACATCCTGCACGATGTAGACATCCTTTCCCCGCACGGATTCGAGCAACTCCGCCTTAACCTCGCCGTTGGCAAACATCGAAAAATGCGCCTCCGCGCTAAAGTGCGGCGTATGGCGCTGCTCGACATTCCCCCGCGCGACCGTCCCCGTAGACACCGCCTCCCGAACGAAGTTGAGCCGCCGCACCACCGCATCCCGCTCAAGCCCATAGCGTTTGGCCAGATCCGCAGTCATCTTATCAAAATTTCTCTTGAAACAACTCTTGAGATGACTGACAATCTGCTTCGCAAAAACTTCCGTCCCCGGACAGGCGATCACAGCCAAGTTTGCGGGATTTGTGTAGTTCATAGGAATGAGTATAGCGGTTTTCGATGAAAGAGATAAGGAGGGGGACAGCCCCTTTCAGGGGAATGGAAAATGGAAAGTGGATATATGGAAACGCTGTCACGTTCTGGTTTAAAGTTGACACATAAGGAGTCGTAAAGATGAAAGAGGTGATACGATACAGAGAGGCGTTCAAGCTCAGGATCGTGGGAGACGCGGCCGGCGGGAAGTACGGGA
>JAIRNN010000132.1 GCA_031257995.1 Spirochaetaceae bacterium
TTCCCGCGTTACCGATTTCTTTTCACTCATTTGTAACCCCATTTGGGCGTCCTCCAGATACCCTTTCGTTTAATTTAGGTTACCTTTTCTTTCTGTCTCAAACCCGGCCTTTCGGTTACCTTTTCGATGTCTCACTGCGGGGGCTTGATTCGCATTATTAAATATGTTATACTGGCGGTATGCCGAGAGAGATTATCGCGCCGACCAAAAGTAATTTGCTGAGGACGAAGGAGCGGCTTTCCGTCGCGGAGGAAGGGTATGACCTGCTTGAACAGAAGCGGGAAATTCTGGTGATGGAGCTGATGTCGAAGCTCGAACAGGTGAAGTTGCTGGAGCGCGACCTTGAGGCGAAGATCAAGGTGTCGTATCCGGCCTTGAGAAAGATGCTGGTGACGGTCGGTCGGGACCGGGCGAACGCGCTTTCGCAGGGGATCGAGTACCGTTACCAGTTGCAGGAAAAACGGATCGTTGCGGCGGGGATGAATCTGCCGGGGCTTGAGGTGACGCTGCCGGAAGTTGATTTGAAGTATCTGCCCTCGCGGTCTTTTGCGGAATGCGACGAGGTGACGCTTGAGTTTTTTCGGGTGCTTCGTATCTTGACCGAGCTTGCGGCGGCGCGGACGGTGGTGTGGACGCTGGCTCGTGAACTGCGGAAGACGCAGCGTCGGGTGAACGCGCTGGAAAAGATCGTTATTCCGACGGCAAAGGAAACGAAGGCGTATATCGAGGCGGCGCTCGAAGAGAAAGAGCGGGATGCCTTTTTTTCGAGTAAGTTGTTGAAAAAGAAGGCGCGGCGGTTTCAAAGTCAGGGTACCAAGGGTTGAAGAAGTTTAAGAAGGATGAATTAAGAGGGTGCGGCAATGAAAGACGGTCTTTTATCACATCTCCTCGTGGCGGTCTCCGGTTCGGGCGCGTCGGTGAATGCGGCGCGTTATGCTATCGTTATGGCGAAGCTCTACCGCTGTTCGCTGACGGGGGTCTACGTTGTCGATACCGCGACGCTGAAACAGCTTTCTCTTTCCAAAATCTTTCTGCCGGAGGAAAGCGAGGACTACGCGAAGAGTCTCGAAGAAAACGGGCGCCGGTATCTGGATTTTGTCGAGGAATTGGCGAAGGCGCGGGGGGTGCAGTTTGAAAAGGTCTTGCGGTTTGGTAATGTGGCCACCGAGATTATGACGACCGCGCAGGAAAAAAACGCCGACTTGATCATTCTGGGCGGCTGGGAGAAGGACCGCGACCCGCGTGATATTGTCGGGCAGACGCACCGTGAAATTCAGGTGAATTCCAAAGTTTCCGTGCTTGTCGTGAAAGACCGTGATATAGAACAGATTTACCGGAGGGCTTAGCATGAGAGTTGCCATTGTGAGTGTTCCCGCCGAACGGAAACCGCCATGTGATTATGTTTCCGCCTTGGCGAAGGGTGTGGAGTCGATGGGGCATCGGGTGGAAATCATCAACGCATATACGGACGACGGGCGGCGGCTTCCCGCGTTTGACTATATTATCGTGGCGGCGGAACAGACGAGCCTCTTTGGGGGCAGATTGCCCGATATGTTGGGTCAGGTTTTACGCGGGCCTTCGAGTCTGTCGGGAAAAAAAAGCGCGGCCTTTCTCAAGAAAACGTATCCTTTTACGGGAAGAGCGCTTGCGAATCTGATGCGCGTGATGGAGCGGGAAGGGATGTTTGTCAACTGGAGCGAAGTCTTGTTGTCTGTCCCCCATGCCGAGGAGCTTGGAAAACGGATTCTGTCTTGAACGAAAAACCAAACGGGGGAAAATCCTTGATGATGAGGTTTTTTTCCCGCAAACGGGCTTGTTGGACAAGTATCATTGTTCTGTGGCTTGTTCCATCTGCTGTTTTCCCGCACGATCTGACTTTAATGGGCGGCATAACAAACTTTATGACCGACAAAACAACGGTCACGCCGCCGCCTGAAATTAACGATCAATCATCCGCCATAATTGGTAACGCCCGGTTAAGCGGCGATTTTGCTGAAAATATAAGTTACCGTTTTGATCTGGGACTTGACAGTCTTTGGCGGTACTATCTTTCGGGAGAAGCCCTATTCCGATTTAGCATTTTTAAGCTCGGTGCCGGAAGTTTTTTTCACTATTCTGAAAAGGGGACTGAAATCTTAAACCCGGCTTTAATTGCGACCGCCGGGATCGAACTGCCCGGCCTGTTTTTCGTAGAGGGAAAGACGATTATGACGTTTTTTGCAGATTTGAGCGACCCCGGTAGTATTGATTATAACTATCTTGGATGGTCTGCCGGGTATTGGACACAGGATCTGATCGCCGGATTCTATTATGATTCTAAAAAAATGGAAGAAAAGCGTACCGACACCCTGTTGGTGCGGGACTCGCTTACCCGCTATTTTTTTCATGCCGGAATTTACGACAAAAACAGGATGTGGACGATTAATCTCGATTTTGGGTATGAGGAGATGGTATTTGAAATGACCAAAACAGATGTGGAATCCGTGCAGACGGAGGCGATTTTTGCGGGTCTAGAAGTGATTCTTCGTATATCAAACAGTCTCTCATGGCACATAAAAGGCGAGGTCCCCTATCCGCTTGACTATCCTGCCGATGTTTTCTGGTGGACGGCGGCGACGGGGTTCACCATTAAACTGGCCGATTGAAACTGCCGCGTTTATCATATAAAGGAACATTATGCACAGTGAAACGTTGAACGGGAAAACGGTTGTCGTCAAGTACGGCGGTAACGCGATGAAAAACGAGCGTCTGAAAAGGGCCGTCATAGAGGACGTGGTCTTTTTCCACAAGGTCGGGGTGCGGATCGTGCTTGTTCACGGCGGCGGCCCGGAGATCGAGGCGATGTTGCGCGCGCTGTCGATAGAGAGCCGTTTTGTTGACGGGCTACGGTACACGGACAAGCGGACGATGGAGGTTGTCCAGATGGCGCTGTGCGGCCGGGTGAACAAGGATTTGACGGCGATGATCGTCCAAAACGGTGTTCGCGCCGTCGGGATTTCCGGCATTGACGGGGGCCTTCTTAGGGCGCGTCCAACCACCGCGAAAGATTTGGGTCTTGTCGGCGAGATTGATGCGGTTGATTCAGGGTTCCTTTCCGTATTGCTCGATGCCGGGCTTTTGCCGGTCGTTTCCTCCGTCGCGCTTAATACGAAGGCGGGGGAATTAGGCGAATCTGACCATTCGCTCGTTCTTAACATAAATGCCGACACCGCTGCCCCCCATATAGCTGCCGCGATAAAGGCCAAAAAACTGGTGGTTATGACGGACATTGCCGGTGTTCTCCGCAACGTTTCCAAACCGGAATCGCTTATCCCCCAAATCACGCTGGCCGAGATTCCCGGCCTGAAAGCAAGCGGTATCATCTCAGGCGGCATGATTCCCAAGATTGACGGCGCAGTGCGGGCGGTCGAAAACGGCGTACAAGACGTACTCATTATCGACGGCCGGGAGGAACACGCCTTGCGGGACGCGCTGTCGGCGGACCGGAAAAAAGGTACCACGATTACGAGGTATTAGTACCATATTAGTGTGGTGGCGTGTCGGGGCAGGAATGCCGCTGTACCACCTTCGGCGGCAGAGCCGCCTTCGGTAGTAACGCCGCCCTCCGGCAGCGGCACTCCTGTACGATAGACATATTAAATGGCGCGGCTTCGTTGGACGGAGACTGTTTAGTTGTTGAGTCGGCAAGCGGCACAATGTCGGTAGGGGATGACCGCCCCTTCACATTTTGATTCCCATTCCACATTATTATTTTCATAAAAAAAGAGTGTGTTAAATCATACGCTTTTCAGTATGACAGTTTTTCAACAAAATTGTCGATTTCTAATTCGTTATGCTATAACACGTTACAAATTTATTTATTCTGTGAAACTGGCATAATTTTTGCTACATGATATAAGGAGAGAGGGGACGGTCAAACGGTGTTTGATCGCGAAAGGATGGAGAGGGCGATAACCGCCCGATAAGGAGTTGTCAAATGAGCAGAAGACGTAAAGACGGCGCGGACTATGAGATGTCCGCCTATTATCTTGCCGAAGTAAAGAAAATACCGCTTCTTTCGGCAGAACAGGAAGCCGAACTTGCCCGTGCGATAAAAAACGGCAGTACGGCGGCGCGGGATAAACTTGTTCTCGCAAACCTAAGACTCGTCATAAAAATCGCATACGAGTATTATACTCCGGATGTCTCATTAATGGATTTGATCCAGGAAGGCAATATTGGACTCACACACGCGGCAGAAAAATATGACGATCAAAAAGCCGTTCGTTTTTCTACCTATTCCGCATGGTGGATCAAACAGGCGATAAGCCGGTTCATTGAATCGAAAAAGCGCGCCATCCGGCTACCGAACCGGAAAGAAGAACAGTTGCGGAAAATCAACTACACATACTACGAGCTTTCGCAAAAATTTGCCCATCCGCCCTCCAACGAAGAAATTGCGAAGGCAGTGGGCATAAAAACGAGTGAAGTGCGTTTCCTGCTTGAGCGGAGTGGAGAAACCGTATCATTTGACGGAGATATGAAAGAAGACGATTCGTTTTCTGTCGCGCAGATTACGGAAGATTACACCTATTCTCCAGAAGAAAATTATCTGAGAGAAACGTCCCATCGTGAAGTCTTGGATTTTCTGAGCAGGTGTTTGCCAGAAAAAGAAAAGAATGTAGTGTTGTACCGTTATCAGTTTAACGGTTGCGGGGAACCGCAGACATTGCAGAAGATCGGCGAAAGAATCGGCGTTTCCTCGGAAACTGTTCGCCAGATAGAAATCCGTGCCTTACGAAGAATCAAACATGAAGCGGGAAAATTCGCGGAATGTTTATACGCATAAATAGAGTTGTTTAGAAACCTCAAGTTTCTAAACAATTTCCGCTAAAAAGCGCGGTTTTGTAAGGTTTTAGTCTGAAAAACCGCAAGACTTGTGAGGCAACCAACCGGGTTGTTGAACAAGTCTAATATCTTGCGCTTTTACTTTTTTCATCGGCAGAGTTGTTCGGAAATCGCAAGGTTTCCAAATAATTCTTTTAAATCAATTTGTGATCTTTTGCCGTTTGATAAAGTGCCTTGTTCCAAAACGACAGATTCAAAAAATTACGTTTGGTATCAAGGTCGTCAATTCTGCTTGCCCGGCTTTGCAGGCGCTTGAACGCCATTGAAATGGCGGTGTTTTTATCCACTTCGGGCGCGTCCATTTCCGCAAGCACACAATAGTACGCGTAGAAGAAAAAGGGATCGTTGGAATCGGTGCGGGTAAACCGTTCGTTATGCATTAAATATTCCATATTGCGAATTGCTTCCGTCATATCCTGCTTTATGCGGCAAAGGGAGAGACTGCGGTATGCCGTTGCAAAACGAATGAGAAAATCCCTCTTGTCAAAAAAGATAAAATCAATTCCGGTGAAACCGCTCGACCAGTCCGGTTGCTCAACAAACTGAAAAGCCGGTTCGGGAATATTTTCCATAAACACGTCCGCTTTTTTTATCACGTTTTCATAATCACCGGCAAAGTAAAACGCTTCAATTTCAAACAGTGAAAAATCAAGGTTGCTTTTTATCGGTTCTGCGGAAATAGTGCCGCCTAAGTATATTTTGCACCGGTATATCCACGCGCTGACCGTTTGATAGGCGGCTGGTTCTGATTTTTCATCTATTTTGATCAATAAATCCTCAAATAGCGAAAGCGCTTGGGCATAATTACCGGTTTCAAACATGATACGCCCGGTAAAGAAAACGCCTCTTTTTAGCCATTCCATCCGTCCGGAAATTGATGCGGATTTTGTAGAGAGATCAATGAGCCGCTTGGCTTTTGAAATATTGCCAAACAGAAAATAAGTGCCGGAAGCGTAATATCCGCTTAGTGCAAGTTCGTCGTAGTCGCGATTTTTTTCGGCATTGTCGGTCGCAAACGCGATGTAATCCATCGCGTCAGAAAGTCTGCCGCTGGAAAGATTTACCAGTGTCATGATCCGGTAAACCCGCGAAAGCGATTCAAATTTTGGGTTGTCCTGACTAAACAGCACCGATCTTTTCGCCGCTTCCAGCGCCGCCGGCTTGTCGTTCATACCGAGCCGGTAAAGCGCGGTAATGGAACATTCCTCCGCCTGATACAGTGAAATTTGATTTTTCAGGTTTTTTCGTTTGCTTTCGATGGCGGCGAACACGTTTTTGACCTCTTTTTCATTGCCGAAAAGGAGTACTTTCAACGTTTCAAAAATGTAACGCAGGGAAACCGCCCTGTCTTCACCACAGATACGCGCAAAATTTCCGTTTTTAATATTTTTTTTAATGCAAAGGAATGTCCCGCTTGTTACATCATTGAGGATCGAATCAAGCAACAATCTGTCATCAATGTCCTGTCCCAGCTCATGCAACGCCACTATTAAATCAAATGTGTTTTTTAATTTCCCGCTTGACACCCATGCGCATAAAAGGTTGCCGACAATATTTTGAATAAAAACAGATTTTTTTTCCAAAACATCCGAGGCAATCTTTTCAAAATCGGGAAACAGAATTTTTGGATCTTCTTCGGAACGCGCTACGCCGTACTGCTCAAGCATGAAAAAGACTCGTTCACAAAACATTGCATTTTTGCCAACTTCGTAAAAGAGGGTTTTTAGTTCGTTGTATGGAAAATACTTCCTAAAAAGGCACAGGATGTAGGCGATTTCCCACAATGGCTTTGGCAACTCAGGGACGATTTCGGCGAATTGCCGAACGGTTTCGGATGGCAGGATATTGAATATATGCTTAAAAAGATGCTGCCATTCGCCCGGCAATTTTTTGGCAATCGATGTTCCCAGTATCGTTGCGGATGATTTTTCAGGGATCGTATTGAGAGCGGAAAAAAAGATTTTCGCCGCCTGTGTTGCCGAGTTGTGAATATCTTCAAGAATAATTACAGGATTTTTTTTAAAATTATGGGCGGTTTTGTAATAAGCGGCCAGCAGTGTAGTAAAAAATACTTGAGCGGTTTCAAATAAATAGGGAGATATTTGTCGGCGCAAAAATTGTCGGTTAATTACGGCGCGAAGCGATAAAAGATTTTTCATTTCCACAGCGGAAACATGGGTATCTAACAGATTTTGTACCTTGTCGTTTAGCGAGGCAGGGAAGCAGGCAAGTCCCGCATTTTCTTCTCCAAAACGAATAATGAGCGGTGGAAAATCATTTTGCAGCAATTCGGCAAAAAGCTCAACGCTGTCGCTTTTTCCCGAAAAAGACGGCGCGATAATCAGGCAGTTTTCGAATTTTTTTTCTTCCAAAAGCGGAATGATTTTCTTTTTCAGGGGAAAACGGGCGGTCTGTTTTTTAACTTGCCGTATTGATTTGATCAGGACAAAACCTTCGGCGGATATTGAAGGATCTCCCTGCTCAAAATGCAGCGTTTTACCAAATTGCATAAACTGTTCGAGATCTTCGTACAGTGAAGCGTGACACCAGATATCACTCGATAAATTTTCTCCGCCCTGATCCTTTCCCCCATTGACAGGAAAAGAACGGAATAACATGGGCAGGTCGTCCTCAATGTTTCCCCTGAAAATTGCCGCCGTCCAGCCGTAGATATTTGCGGATACCGAGGAAGTCGCGCTTTCGATCTTTTCTACGAGTAACAGCAGATCCAAAGCGACGGCGAGCGAGTTCTCGCTGAAGCTTACCACCATAAAACGCTGTTCCTGCCGTACCTTTGCGCCAGAAGCGGAAGCCTGTTCAGCGACGGCTTTTTCAAGAAAAGAAAAGACATCAGGCCGTGTACGTTTGATCTGCTGATGAAATTTTAACAAAAAAACAAATTCTATCATTGCTGATAAATTATCGGAAAAATCACCCCGGATAAACATATCAAAATCAATTTTCTTTAGGATAGGGGGAGGAAAACATAAAGAAGGGTCACAATGCCGCACATGAAACAGGCGCAACCATGTTTGTGCCCCGGGCGTGTTTTTGGCGTTACTTGTCTTTATAACAAGGATTACATAACAATGTATACAATATTATACTTAATGATGTAAAACAGACATCGCAATTTCGGTTTGCGCGAGATTATACGCGAAATCAATTGCAATTCAGAGTTTATTGCGTTGTCAACTCAACTTTATTTAATAATTTACATCGTTATGTGTATAAAAGTATACTTTATAACGTAAATAACGATGTTGATCGGCTCAATTCCTCCGACAAAGTTTTTTACGGGTTCGTCCGAATTAAATCTTTAAGCACAATAATTTATATTGCTATGTATGTAATTATATACATAGCAATAAATTGCTAATGGGTTTTCGCTTGTTTTATGAAAAATATGATGAATGGGGGTTGATTGGTACGCGCCTTATTTTCTGCTATAATGGAAGTCATGCCTCGTATTTCTGAATCGACTGTCCGGGAAGTCAACGAGCGTATGGACGCTCTGGCCATAGTGGGGGATTATGTGCGGCTTGAGAACCGGGGCGGGCGTTTTTGGGGGCTCTGTCCGTTTCACCACGAGAAGACGGCTTCGTTTACCGTCGATCCCGACAAGAAGTTTTACCATTGTTTCGGCTGCGGAGAGGGGGGCGGTATCGTCAACTTCGTGATGAACATCGACAAGCTCTCGTATCCTGAAGCCATCGAACTGATCGCGCGAAAGAGCGGGGTCGAGATCATCTACGATACAATGGATGGGGAGTCGATTGCGGAGGAACGAAAACACGGCGATGCCTTAAAAGACCTTTACGAGCGGGTGGCGAAAAGTTATCACTATATCCTGACTGAAAAGCCCCTGGGGGAAGCGGCGCGGGCCTATCTCGCGGGACGGGGGATGAGCGGGGCGATGATCAAGCGATTCAACCTGGGTTACGCGCCGCCAGACCGCCGCTGGCTCTTTGATTTTCTCACTCATAAAGGTTATTCGGAGAATTTTCTTGCCGAGAGCGGGTTATTTGGAAAAAAGTATACATCGTTATCTTTTTTCTCAGGAAGACTTATGTTTCCGATCCATAACCGCGAGGGAAAAACGGTGGCGTTTGGCGGGCGGCTTCTTGCGGGCGAGGGGCCTAAGTATGTGAACTCGTCCGAGTCGGCGATTTTCAAGAAACGCGACAATCTTTTCGCACTGGATTTCGCGCTACCTGAAATCAGACGGACAAAGGAGGTTTTTCTGGTCGAGGGGTACATGGATGTGATAGCGATGCACGAAGCGGGCATAACCAATACGGTTGCGCCGCTGGGAACGGCGTTTACCGAAGATCAGGCGAAACTGCTCCGCCGTTACGCTGACCGGGCCCTGCTTTTTTTCGATACGGACGATGCCGGGCAGAAGGCGATAGAGAAGGGGATTATGACCTGTACCGGAGCCGGACTGGACTGCCGAGTGGTCATGGCCGGGGGGCTGAATGCGGGAACAGACGAAAAACAGAAAGATCCTGCGGAAATTTTGCAAAAAAAAGGGGCAGAGTACTTGAAAAAAATAATAAGATGTGGTATACTTCCTTTGCATTTTTTGATCGTGAGGAGCCGTACCCTATATGATATCTCAGACCCCGGCGGGAAACAAAAGGCGATAGTGTCCTTGTTCCCCTATATTAAAATAATTGAATCTGAGCTTGCGCGGTCAGACGCTCTTCTCGCGGCAGCGGACGCTTTTCTATGTGACAGCATGGCGTTGTCGCGTGATTACCGGGCGTGGCTTTCGGGCGCGCCGGCCGCTTTTTCACCGAAAGGGAAAAACGTTACGCCGGTTCGCCTTACTGAGGAGCTTTTTTTGCTTATGACGGTTGTTGCCAACCGGGAAAGTCATCCTGAATTTCTTGCCAAGCTAAGGGGGGCTCTGTCTATCGAAGAGATTAACGATGTAAACGCGAAGGAACTTTATATCGCCATTGAGGAATGGCTGCGCGGCGGGGAGGCCGAAGGGATAGCCGGTATTTTTTCCTATATACGGCTTGAGCCTTTACGTTCTTTTGCCATGCAAAAATGCGGCGGGGAAGAGTTTGCCTTTGATGCTGAGCGGCTTTTTACGGAAAGTTTGCACAACTTGCGGAAAGAGCGCCTCGAGGCGCGCCGAAAACAGATTGTCCAGAAACTGAGGTTGCTGGGAAACAACGCCGTAAAGGAAACGGAGGAATTGCTTGAGGATAAGATGTACATCGACCGGGAATTACAGCGGGAACTGGGGGTAAAAAAGTAATGGGTAACGATACTATACAGGCCGAATCTGCCGCGCAACTTGCAGGCGATGGACCGATAAACCCTGCGGAAACGGTTACGGCAGGCGAGTCTGTTGTAGCCGATGAAACTGCGGCTGTTTTGGAAGCGGCAGTGGCGAAGGTGCTTGAGATTGCCGATGGGAAAAAGACGCTCTCCTACGACGACCTCACCGACGTGCTGCCCGAAGAGATTGCCGCGACCGATAAAATAGAAACTCTTTTCTCGATACTTGCCCGGCACGATATTCATTTGACCGAGGAAGACACGGTGGAAGAGTCCTCCGGCCGCAAGAAAAACGGACAGAAAGAAAAGGCGCGGCTTGTCTACAGCGAAAAAGACGCGCCGATGGATGATCCGATCAAGCTCTACCTCCGCGAGATAGGCCGGGAACATCTTTTGACCGCCGACCAGGAGATCGAACTTTCCAAGGAAATGGAAGACGGGGAAAATATCATCAAGGATGTTATCCAAAAATCGGGGCTACTGATCACCGAATTCTATCGGATAGCGCAGAAGGCATTTTCCAAGAAGGACCCGCGCGAGCTTGCGCTGACCAAGAAGGAACTCACCGAGTATCTTGCCGAGCGCCGACGGCTCAATACCTGTTACCGGGAGGTGTTGCGGACGATAGGGCCCGATCTCAAAGCCTACATGGATTCCAAGCGGCATTTCATCAACCGGGGGCTTAATTTTCTTGAGGATCGCGGGATGCAGAATCTCAGGCAAAAACTGTTTGGAATGCTGGCCGAAACCGAGATACATCCCGATGAGATCT
Organism: Spirochaetaceae bacterium; assembly: GCA_031257995.1. Taxonomy (GTDB): domain Bacteria; phylum Spirochaetota; class Spirochaetia; order Treponematales; family Breznakiellaceae; genus JAIRNN01. The sequence continues at coordinate 10,955 of JAIRNN010000132.1, forward strand.
ATGATTTTTCCGAGAAATTCGTTTTCATTGAAAAAAAAATCAGACGGTATGAACGGGAACAGGACAAGATCGAGAAGCGTTTACGTGTCGAGTCGGCGCGGGAGTTGCGCGCTTTGGGCCGCGGTCTCACGAACAAGGATGAAAAGGAACGCATTGAGGAGCGTCTGGGGCTTTCCGCCGATGAGATTAAGGAAAAGATTCAGCACATCCAGCTTACGCAGAAAAAACTCCGTCAGTACGAGATCGAGTTCGAGGAGCCGATCCAGCGGATCAAAGAGCTTTCCAAAGAGATTAAGCGCGGGCGGGTGATGATGAAGGACGCGAAAGACCGGCTCATCACGGCAAACCTGCGCCTTGTCGTGTCTATTGCCAAGAAGTACACCAACCGGGGGCTGCATTTTTTCGACCTCGTACAGGAGGGGAATATCGGGCTTATCAAGGCGGTAGAGAAGTTTGAATACCAGAAGGGTTTTAAGTTTTCCACTTACGCGACGTGGTGGATACGGCAGGCGATCACCCGCTCGATTTCCGATCAGGCGCGGACGATCCGGGTGCCGGTTCACATGATCGAGCAGATCAACAAGGTGGTGCGGGAATCCCGGCAGTTGTTGCAGACGCTGGGCCGCGACCCGACCGACGAGGAGATTGCCGAAAAGCTCGGCTGGACGGCGGCGCGGGTCAAGATCGTGAAGAACGTCGCCCGCGAGCCTATCTCGCTGGAGACACCGATTGGCGAGGAAGAAGATTCCTCTCTGGGCGAGTTTATCGAGGACAAGGACGTGGAGAATCCGGCAAACAGGACGGCGTTCACGCTGTTGCAGGAGCAGCTTTTCGGTGTGCTCTCGACATTGCCGCCCCGCGAGCAGGAGGTGCTGAAGATGCGTTTTGGCCTGGACGACGGTTACTCGCTCACGCTTGAGGAGGTCGGGCTCTACTTTAACGTAACGCGGGAACGTATCAGGCAGATTGAGGCGAAGGCTCTGCGCCGGCTTCGCCACCCGCGAAGAAGCAATCAAATTAAGGATTATTTGGATAGATAGGAGGATGGGGTGTTAGTAGAAGCAACGTTTGAAAAACTGCGGGATTTGCAGGACATTCTTTCGGAAAAGATCGAGCTTGAGCAAGAGATCGACCGTGTTCCCAAGATGTTTACCGCTCAGAACGAGTTGATCGTGCGGCTCAAGAAGTCGTTTATCGAGAAGAACCAGGATTACGAGGCGGCGAAGGTCGCCGAGGCGGAGTTCCGCGAGATGCTGGCCCAGGCGGAGGCGGCGCGTGAGGAGGCCGAAAGGAAGATGGACAACATCAGTACGCAGCGCGAATACGAGGCTCTTGACCACGAGATTCGCGAGGCATCCGAGCGCGAAGCCCAGTACCGGAAAGACCTTCAGCAGGAAGAACGCCGTATCGCCGGGCTGGACGAACAGATGAAGCAGAGCGAAGCGTTTATCGAACAGCAGGAGGCGGAGCTGAACGAACGCCGCGCCCAGACCGAGGCGGAGATGATGGAAAAGAAGCGGCGGGTCGAATCCCTTCAAAAGAGGGAAGAGGCGCTTACCGGAGATATGGACAAGGAATTGCTCTTCAAGTTCGACCGCATCATCCGCAACAAGAAGGGGAGGGGCATCGTCTCCGTCCGGGGCGGGGTCTGTACGGGCTGTCACATGATTCTGCCCGCCCAGTTTGCCAACGATGTGCGCGAGGGGAAGGAAATCGTCTTTTGCCCCTATTGTTCGCGTATTCTCTACCATGAGGAGGCATCCGAGGACGAGGTAATCATCTTTGATACCGAAAGCGTGGGGAGTCTTGCCGATCTCGATGATCTGGACGAGGAAAAAGACGATGACGATGAAGACGAGGAGGAAGCAACCGCTCACTTTGAAGACTAGCGGTTTGAAAGGGATAGTCGCGAACTAAACGAACTTCATAAACTTGTGCTTTGTTATTGTGGTTTATTCGCGGCTTTTAGAAGGTTATAGTGTACGATGAATCGGGTTGCCGCCCGGCCGTGTAAAAATGGCCGGGAGGAAAGTCCGGGCTCCGCAGGGCATGATGCCGGCTAACGGCCGGGGGCTGTTCGCGTAAGCGGGCGGTTACAGAGAGCGTAACAGAAAAGATACCGCCCGGTTGCGCGGCTCTTGTCCGCTTCGGGGTAAGGGTGAAATGGCGGTGTAAGAGACCACCTCTGCGGCAGCGATGCCGCAGGTGACAAGCCTCATCAGGAGTAAAGTTAAACAGCGCGTTGGGCGGCCCGTCCGGTACGCGCGGGTAGACTGCCGGTACGTTGTCCGCAAGGGCGGCGATAGACAGATGGTAACCGCAAGGCATCTTTCCTGTTTAACAGGTAAAGGTGTTTTGAACAGAACCCGGCTTACAGATTCATCGTTTACCCCGGCCCCACAGGGGCTTCCCTTGGGAGCGGCTGGCGGGATAAAGCGTCCCCCTACGGGGGGAGTGAAAGCCCCTCAGGGGCTTCCTTGGTATGGCGTAATAGGGTAGGGCGGCGGTATCCCCCTACGGGGGAGTGAACGTGTTTTCTTTCCCCCGTAGGGGGACATCGCTATTTCCTGTACGCCGGACCCAAGGGAGGCCCCTTCGGGGCCGCAGGTCCCAAGGGATGCCCCTTCGGGGCTGCCGGGTCCAAGGGAGGCCCCTGTGGGGCAACGGTGGAATGGGTATGACAAAGCGGTCCCGGTATGGGGTACCATTTAAGCGGAAGAAACTCCTTAGGCTGGCTGTCGCGGTTATCGCGGCGGGGGGGCTGGTGTGGGCGGTGTTCTCGGTGAGGACGTTTCAGTCCAGGGCTAACCGGGAGCGTTCGGAGACGGTCGGGTATTGGCAGACGGGGGATTATGCCGAGGCGTTTCGCTCAAGCGGCGTTCAGTTGCAAAAAGCGCCGATGGATTACTTTTTCCTCACGGTCTACGGGTATTCGGCGTATCAACTGGCGTTTTCACAGATTAACTCAAGCGAAACGATGCGCTATATCGACGAATGTATCTTTGCCCTGCGGAAGGCGGCGCTGACTCAGGAAGGGATAAAAGACGGGCGGGTATACTATGTGCTGGGAAAAGCGTATTATTTCAAGGGGGCGGAGTATGCGGACCTTTGTGTCGAATATCTGGAAAAGGCAAAGGCGTTTGCTTGGGAAGCGAACGACAGCGCCGAGTATCTGGGGCTCTCCTACGCGCGTCTGGGGGATTACCGGGCGAGTGTCGCGGCTTTTGCCGAGGCTCTGAACACGGCGGGGGATCATCCGCCGGGGACGCTGCTCCTCGCTATCGCGCGGTCCTACGTTGAGCTTGGGGAGGATGCGATTGCGGAGAGTTACCTCGTCCGGTGTCTTGAAACGAGCAGGGACGTTGACACGGCGGTCGAGGCGCGGCTCATGCTGGGGAGGATTCTGCGCGAGCGGGACGACTATGACAGGGCGGAACAGCAGTATCTGGCGATTATCGCCGAGGTCGGGGAAACCGCAGCGGCCCGTCACGAATTGGGCGAGTTGTACTTGGCCCAGGGGGATGTCGCGCGGGCCCGTTCCGAATGGCGTAAGGCAAACCGGATCGACCCGGCCTTCGCGCCGTCCATCGCCCGCATCAACGAACGCTTCCCCTAGGCCCGGCCCACTAATGGGCTTGGGCTTCCCTTGGGGGCGGCCTGTTGGGAAAGCGCGGCGGTATCCCCATTCTGGGGAAGGCCCCGCAGGGGCTTTCCTTGGGGGCGGTTTGATGGGAAAGAACGGCGGGGTCCCCATTCTGGGGAAAGAAAATGGCGGGAGGAAGGCCCCGACGGGACTAAGTCCCTATAGGGCTTTGAGAGTCCGGCGTAATGGGATTGAGCGGCGCGTCCCCAAATGAGCTAGACCCGACAGGCTGTTCCGGCTAGAACGGTAAGTACGTTCTGGCTGGAACAGGGGGACTGCTCTAGCCGAAGCAGGGAGGCCGCTCTAGGCTAGAACGGATGGCCCATTCCGGCTAGAACAGGCGGGCCGTTCTAGGCCGGTAGCGATGGCCGTGATTGGGCTGATCAAGGGCATCGTGATTGGGCTGATCAAGGGCATCGTGATTGGGCTGATCAAGGGCATCGTGATTGGGCTGATCAAGGGCATCGTGATTGGCCGATCAAGGGCATCGTGATTGGGCCGATCAAGGGCATCGTGATTGGGCCGGTTTTGACAGGCATAACCAGGCTGGTTTTGACAGGCATAACCAGGCTGGTTACGAGAAGCATAACTGGCCGGTTGCGGGGGACGTAATTTTTGACCACGGAAAACGCGGAAGGACGCGGAAGGGGTACGTCTTTTTCCGCGTACTTCCGCGCCTTCCGTGGTTTTATGGGGTTGCGGCTATCGCAATAAGGCTGGTTGCGATAGCCGCTGCCGGGCGGGACAGGTTCAGGGTGTCTGAACCAGGCTGGTTGCGAGGGACGCTATTGGGTTGGCAGCGGGGGGCGGAGCCACCCGCTGAGGGGGGCGCCGGAAGACGGCGCAAACCAACAAGCCCGTCCGGGCGTGGTGGTTTGCGTTGGCTGGAGGCAGGGGGGGAGGGGGGCCTGTTACATTGATCTTGGGTGCAGCATCTTTTGGGCCCACGCCGTGT
>JAIRNN010000169.1 GCA_031257995.1 Spirochaetaceae bacterium
GCAGCGACTTTGCCAAATCAAGCAAATTTTTGAGTTTGTTTTCCATGTGTATACCCCTCGCTTTTTATTTTAATCTCAGGCCATACACTTTGTCAAGTCTTTTTCCGACTATCACCTTGAAAATTGATAATGGAGCCTGTTCCAAAACTCATTTATATTGGGGTATTTCTGTCAGTTGACAAAGAGGCAAGGAATTAACCGCGAAAGCGAATAAGGATGGCGTTTGCCGGTTTGACAGCCCGTCGGCTTTACAGGCACTAGTAAACACTTGCAAAACAGACAAATTGACGGCAGAACGCGAATTTGCCGGTAAAAACCTTATTGCCATGTATGGCGCCGCCTCAGTACTGCGGCGCTGATGCTTGAATAAAAAGGCGGGGCCTTTATTGGCGCCGCGCCGTGTTGTGTAATTGTATAACGCCCCTAGCACAACCCAAGTTGCGCCATGCGCAACCGTTGTGCCTGTTTTGGGCGCGGCATTGGGTGCCTTTGCGGTTAAATTCAACTGAGGGCTGGCGGTAAATACGGGCGGTCCAAGGTTCGCGCGGGTTTTTGAAACAGCCTCAATGGATAGTAACTATTCAGGCAGAGGACACCCAATGCCGTGCGCGAAACGTTGAGCGCGTTTGCGGTATTTCCTCGACACGGTGCGGGGCTAAAAAAAATGCCACGCCAGAGATAAAAGCAACAGGCCCCGTCTCCCCCGGCGAAACAGGGACATACCCCTATTGGCATTTGACAAGAAGAGGCGCTATAAACGGTTCAAATTCCATGGAGGAAATGTTATGCGGGGGAAAACTCACTCTTTCCCAAGCCGCACAGCGGACACACCCAATCTTCGGGAATGTCCTCAAAAGCGGTTCCCGGAGGGATTCCGCCGTCCGGATCGCCTTTTTCCGGGTCGTAAACATAACCACACGCATTGCAAGTATACTTCATATCAGCTCCTTATAGGTAAGGATAGCCGTTATTCCCATTGATATCAAGCCACAGGCAGGACAAATGAATAAAATCACAAAAATCACAGATGATTTTCCGAAAAAATCATCATTTCAGACACTTTTTCTATTGACAAAATGAAACAACGAGGTTATACTGTAAAATACAATGAGTTTGCGTTATAGGGCAAGCTCTTGTTATACATTTATTCTTTGGAGGAAAAAATGAAGAAAGTTTTATGTGTTTTGGTGGTGTTGGTTGCGTTCGGCGCGTCGCTGTTCGCGGGCGGCACCAAGGCTCCGTCGCCGACGGCAGCGCCGACTCAGGGTTCCGCGAGTACGAGTACTACTACTATTCGCTGGGCGTATTGGGGTTCTGAGAACCGGGTGAAGATCAGCCAGCAGGCGATCGACATCTATCAGCAGCAAACGGGGGTTACGGTCAACCCTGAACCGGCAGGCGGGACGGGCGATCACTTCACGAAAGTCGACACCCAGATTGCGGGCGGGCAAGGGCCGGACATCATTCAGATGGGCGGTAACCTTCCGGACTATGTGAAGAAGGGCGTTCTGCTTGATCTCAATCCCTATGTCGGGAAGCAGATTAACACCTCGACCATCGACGCGAGCGCGGTTGAGTCCGGCACGATTGACGGGAAGTTCTACGGGGTTTCGACCGGTGTTACGATGCCGGCACTGCTCATCAACAAGACGCTGATCCAGGAAGTTGGCGTGCCGTTGCCCAAGGTGTCGATGACCTACGCCGAGTTCCGCGATTACCTCGTACAACTCAAGGCGAAGCTGCCTCGCGGTGTTTATCCGATGCAGGATATCGGCGCGCTTTCGTCCAACTCGACGCCGTTTGGGTACTGGTCGCGCTATAACGGCACGCCGCTCTATGACGACGTGCGGAATGTTACCTATGTGAAGGCCGCCGATGCCCAGAAATATCTGGAGCTCTGGAAGGACTATCGGGATAACGGCCTCATCCCGCCGGCCGCCGAAGCCGCCGCCTATGCGGAAACCAGCGCCGACACCTCGGCCATCATCGCCCGCAAGGTCGCGATCACGTATGTCTGGACGAACGGTCTTGCCGGGTATCAACAGGCGACGAAGGACGACCTCGACCTCATCGAGTTCCCCGGCGCCGAGGCGACTAAGGCGCTTTGGCCCGCGCCGAGCCAGTTCTACACGGTAAACAAGGATTCCAAGAACATCGAAGAGGCGGTGAAGTTTATTAACTTCCTCGTGAACAGTGCCGATGCGGGGAGGGTTCTGGGTAATGACCGGGGCGCTTCCGCTTCCTCGACGGCCCGTGCGGGCGCGTCAAGCACGGCGACCGATTCCGACAAGAAGATTCTGAGCTACCTTTCTGCGGCGGGCCCGCATTCTTCAAAGGAAACGGCCCACGTGCCGAATGACACCGAGCTGAACAGCACACTCTTCCTTATCTATCAGGGTGTCGCTTTCGGCCAGAAGACTCCGGCTCAAGGCGGACAGGAAATTGTTGATCTGTTGAACAGACTGATCGCCAAGTAACATCCGTTTGGGAACGGCTAGGGAGCAATGATTAACGTTGACACCGCATTAATGGCGATCATTGCTTCCCTAAAGCGCCTCTCAAGAACAGCGGGAATATCCTGAGTCTTTGAGGGGCTCTTTAGGGGAACAAAACGGTTATGAAATACCAAAACGGTACTGTATTTGAAAAATCGGTCAACAAGGCGGGCGGCCATGACGTGTTCATGGCGACAATGGCGACCGGCGGGAGCAACGGGGCCGAAACGGTCATCATCGCCGACGCGAAGATCGGATTCTCAGGGAAAAGTGCAGGTGACGGAAAGGTTGTCGCGCCGCTAACCCACGAAAACGCGCTGTTGTTGCGGAAACTTTTTCCGTGGACCGCGCCAAGTCCTGTGTTGCGGAAAGAGCGCAGTTTCGGCTTGGGCGACCGGCTGGGGATCGCCACGGCAGGACACATAAAACTCTTTGAACGCTACGACGCTTATCCTGTGTTTGCCCAGCAGTCTATCCGCGAGTTGACGCTCACGAACCGGACGTACGAGGACGTGCTGGACGCGGTAACCTTTGCCGTGTTCCGCGAGGGGTTCAAGAAGTCCTGGGGCGCGGACGGCGACCACCTGAAAACGGTGAAGGATGTGGAGTACGCGCTGTCTCTCGGCTTCACGATGATCACGCTGGATTGTTCCGAGCATATCAAGAGCGGCGTTACCGTCCAGAACGCCCCTCCCCTGCCGTCGGTTTACGCGCAAAAGTATCTGGGAAAAACGTTTGACATCGGCGAGGGCGAGTCCGTCCGTTTTGACGAAAGAGAGTTGAGGCAGACTGCCGCGATCTACGGCGAGGCGGTTTCGTTTGCCGTTGATATGTACAACCGTTTCCTCAAGGATGGGAAGTATGAGGCCGACTTCGAGATTTCGATTGATGAGACGAACGAGCCGACAACGCCGCTTCAGCATTACTTTGTCGCGAGAGAGCTTACCGACGGCGGGGTGAAGTTTGCCACGCTTGCCCCGCGTTTTTGCGGCGAGTTCCAGAAGGGTATCGACTATGCAGGCGACCTTGCCCAGTTTGACAAGGAGATCAAAGTCCATGCGGTCATCGCCCGGCATTTCGGCTACAAACTGTCGATCCATTCAGGTTCGGACAAGTTCAGCGTGTTTCCCAGCATTGGCCGTGAGACACGCGGGGTGTTCCACGTGAAGACGGCGGGCACCAACTGGCTTGAGGCGATGCGAGCCGTGGCAGTCGCCGACCCCGCGCTCTACCGCGCCGTACACCGCTACGCGCTCAGCGTGTTCAAGGAGGCCACCGCCTACTACCACGTTACCACCAATCTGGCGAACATCCCCGATGTCGGCCAGTTAAAGGACTCAGAGCTTCCCGCGCTCTTCGACAACAACGATGCCCGCCAGCTTATCCACATCACCTACGGCCTCATCCTGACGAAAAAGAAGGCGGACGGCGGCTTCGAGTTCAAGGACGCGCTCTATAAACTCTGGCGCGAAAACGAGGCCGCCTACAACGACGCGCTTGTCCGGCACATTGGGAAACACCTTGATCTGTTGGGTGTGCAGCACGATTAACCACCGATTATAGGGCAATGCAGATGCGGCTGTTTCAAAACAAGGAGTTTTGAAACAGCCGCGCTTATTCGCCTTCAGCAATTTTACTTTTACAAAATATATGGATTTTTGAGGCAAATTTGAAGCCATTTTCTCTGTGCGATACTAGCAGGCAGTCAGTATTCTGCCTGTGCATAAAATATGACAGGCTGCCGGTTATAGTGACCGAAACGGAGGGGAGAACTATGACGGGAGAAACCCAAAGTTACCTTAATGGAGGAAGAACGGGCGCTGCTCAAGGACATACGCAACA
>JAIRNN010000192.1 GCA_031257995.1 Spirochaetaceae bacterium
AATTTTCAGACTCCCTATTTAGGTAGTCTATTTTAAGCCGCATAATTGTTCTAACTCTTTATACTACAAAGAATTAAAGGATAAAGACTACCTAAAATGAGCGGAGTTAGGGGTTAAACCCTTTGGGCGCCCGCATAACATACCGTATCCCCCGGCCCTCCAAATACGCGATGAAATCTTTGGACGGATACCCCCGCTCGAATATTACCGGCGGTTTCCGTCCTTCAAAGTCCATCCCCCAAGCGTGTCAATGTGTCCCTTCGCACGGCTCCGCTCGTCCGCTGTCAATGGCGCTATCTTCGCGCCCGCGATGATGCCGTTCTCTTTTTTCTACGGCGCCCGCGCGGTCGCGGCGCTCTTTTCGTGGCCGGCCGCTCCGTAATACCCCCGCAATGCGGCCTCAGGCGGCAGGGCGATGTGACTCCCGCCTGTCGCCTCAGGCAGATACCCGCGCCAGTCCTTCAACTCCTCGTTACAGCTTCCCCGCACGCTCGCCCGGAACAATTCCAGAAAGGCTTCCCTCGGAACCTATGGTTCCGCCTTCACTTTTTGCCGCGCCAGGCTGAATGCCTGCTCGCCTCATGTGTGCCGCTTCTTTCATCTTCGGGGAAAAACCGCTCAAGGGCGTTTTGCGCGCTTTCCTTTACCAGGCTCAGCGTAAACCACATCAGCTTTTTGAACGGCATGTTACGCTTCCTGCTGAAATCCCGCTTTCGTTTCTTCGGGCGGTCTTCATATTCCGCCGTTCCTGCCAGGTATCTGACTTCCTCAACACACGTTTTTTCCATGATACCCCTCCTGTCTCCTGGTATATCCGCGATAGAGAAATGTCCAGGTACTGTCTCTTAACTTGTTGACAGCGGGAAGCCTCCCCCTTCCTAATCTTAATCTCTAACAACCAACACTAATCGGGCTCAAACGCGCCTTCGATGGGGATGCGGACGAGGTTGATGAAGTCTCCGGGGTAACGTGTGCGGAAACGGGAAAACGAGGTTTCCTCAGCGCTTTCAAACACGACGACCCGGAACACGTTCTCTGTGTCGAAGTAGGGGACCAGCGCGGCGACATGAAAATAGCGGCGGAGGCGCGGGCGTGGGCCGCCCCGGTCGTCGCTTATTGCGGCAAGGTAGATGTTGCCCGGCTCATCAACGGCGAGGGTGTAGAGTAGGGGAAAGATGCCCTCGGCGGCGAAACCGGTGTCGATGATGTGTTCGGGGTAAGACTGGATTTCGGTCGCGCCGTTTTTACGGACGAGTATCTGGGTGAAGGGTGCGTGCCTCACCTCGAATTCGGACATCTGAACGGGACTGCCGGGATAAAGCGCCTTTTGAACGGCGGCGGCGAGGTTTCTCGTCCAGTCCAAGCCGAAAAAGAGATCCCGCACCGGGTCCCACGGCCGGGTGATGCCTGATCCCCGGTCTCCATAAGGGGCTTTTAGCTCGTTTATCGTGAGCCGTCTGCCGGTCAGCGGCTTGAGAAGGCCGTCGATAAGCCATTTTGCGAAACCGGAACAGTTGAGGCCCGGTTTTCCAGCCGGATTTCCGGCTGCCGTCTCCACGAGTTGCGGCTCAAGCGTTTCGATATAGACGTAGTTGCCGTGTTCGTCTATCGCGCCGTCATCCCCAAACTCAAGGGGGCCAATAGCGGCCCGGACTTTGACGATGAAGGCCCGGACATCCCGGTAATCGCCGCCTGAAGGTTCATAGTACCGGATGGGAAATCGTTCCCCGGCAAAAGAAAGGATGTCGCCGAGTCTCATCGTCAACATGCGGTCAAACGGAACCGGCAGGGGAAGGCCGCGCCTGATAAAAGCGTCGTAGACCACGGCATCAAGCAGGGTCGTATTGGCATCGGTCTCGTCCGGCCTGAGTTGGATATGGGTGTAGGGGTCGCTCCTCAGAAAAACACGGATATGCTCGAATTTCCCTGTCCGGCGGTTCCGCGTCAACGCCCACGAGCCCTGTGCCCAGCCGGGAAACGTGTTTGCCACTTTCCGGGCCAGAATCACAGTGAAACTGGAGGGGCTTGTCTCAACACGGACCTGCGCTTCGTCCCCGCTTGGCAGCGTATGGGTAACCGGCCGCCGTGCCATGACGCGGGCGGGCGTATCGGTGAAATAGCCCTCCTTGAGTTCCAGCCGGAGCCCTGAGTCATCGCTAATCTCCCGTAGCGGTACGTCGCGGGCGGCAAGTGGAAGCAACGCCGTAAACAAAAAAACGGTGGCAAGAGATAAACGCATAGTACATTATCGGCGGGTTTCGCGTTTCTAAAACGTTATGAATGCAACAGGGCCCGTCTTCCGCTACCCGCCTCTGCAAGGCACCCAATGCCGCACGCGAAACGCCCCGCATTGATCACGGGCTTCATCACGGCTTTATTCACGATTAACGACAGATGAATGCGGACAGCGCCAAATGGCGAGGCGGATAATGAAGGGAGGCGTTTCACAATCTCATGTTGCGGGGGTGGGCAGACTTCTTTTGGGGCCACCTTGGGTCGGGACACTTGAGGCTGTATGTTCCTCCTTTTTTGCCGTAAAGTGGGCGATTAGCCGGGCGGGGGCGCGGATTTGGAAGCGTTTTTCGCCGAAAAACTCGTCGTTATCGTCATCCCGTCCGAGCGGGGGCTGCCCCAAGACAAGGTGTAGGCGATAGCCGCCGGAATCTTCGTTTTCGCCGACTTTTCCACCGCCGCCCAGTCAACTTCCTCCGCCCCCTCAGGCGGCCCTCCCCACAAGATATCCGACTCATACCGTTCACCCCAAACGTGCCCCGTCCGTCCCGTCCGCGCGTTGAAACGGGCGGAGAATGTCTGCTTCATCCACTGCATTATCAGCGGCAACTGGAGGCCGTCGTCGGGTTTGATGTAAAACGTGAGCCATGCGCCTTCAAGCCGGAGCCCGCGCATCTCGAAGCCGTAACGCGCTTTCGTCTCGCGAAGTACGCGGTGGAGCAGCGCTTTCGCCTCCGGCAGCCGGAACAAGGGCTCCTCGATATTAACCGCCGTCCGCACCTCGTACCATACATGCTCGGCCAATTCACGT
>JAIRNN010000243.1 GCA_031257995.1 Spirochaetaceae bacterium
GCCGAAAAACTCGTCGTTATCGTCATCCCGTCCGAGCGGGGGCTGCCCCAAGACAAGGTGTAGGCAATAGCCGCCGGAATCTTCGTTCTCGCCGACTTTTCCACCGCCGCCCAGTCAACTTCCTCCGCCCTCTCAGGCGGCCCTCCCCACAAGATATCCGACTCATACCGCTCGCCCCACACGTGCCCCGTCCGTCCCGTCCGCGCGTTGAACCGCGTCGAGAACGTCTGCTTCAACCACTGCATTATCTCAGGCAGTTTGAGGCCGTCGTCGGGCTTGATGTAGAACGTGAGCCACGCTACTTCAAGCCTGAGGCCGCGCATCTCGAAGCCGTAACGCGCTTTCGTCTCGCGGAGCACTCGGTGGAGCAGCGCTTTCGCCCACGGCAACCGGAACAAGGGCTCGCCGATATTAACCGCCGTCCGCACCTCGTACCAGACGTTCTCTGCTAACTGTCTTTGTTTTCGCATATACAATGCCTCTGTATTATATATGCGGTTGTTAGCCCGGTTGCTTTATTTTGGCACTAAAAAAGTGTGAAAAAGATGAAAAAAGGGGGGGAAAGTGAAAAAATCTTAGGTATTGTACTGTTTGATGTGGTGTTATGTCGGGAAGCCGGGTGCCGCTGCCGGAGGGCGATGTTACTACCGAAAGCGGCATCGCCGCCTGATGTAGTACAGCTACTCTACGGCAGCGGCTCTCCGGCCTCGACACGTTACCCCAGTAAATGATAGCGGTTAATTCCTTCCGCTATTCTCCGCAGAGGGATGGCGGAGGGCGCAGGAGTGGGGAGACTTTCCCTCTCTTCTATCCAACCACAAAATCGCCGAAAAAGCAAAGTTGACAAATTCGAGTATCATTATTAGACTGGATAATCGGTAAGTTTATGGCAAATAGAAAGGATGTGGCATTAAAGGCCAATGTTTCCATCACAGTCGTATCCCGCGTGATGAGCAACACGGGGTATGTATCCAAAGATAAACGGGAAGCGGTGCTACAGGCTGCCGAAGAGCTCAAATATCGGCCAAGTCCGGTGGCGCGGTCGTTACAAAACGGCCGGACCCGGCAAATCCTTTTTTACCGGGGCAACCTCTCCAGCGCATACTACCTCGAACTCCACCGGGGTATGATGGACTATGCCGAGAAACAGGGCTATCTTGTCTGCATCAGCGGCGGCTTGAACATCGAGCGAATCGCCGAACTGTTGATAGACGGTCTTATCCTGCCCACCGCGACTTATGCCCGTCCGGAATATTTGCGGTATCTGCGGAAATATCATATGCCCTATGTGGTCATCGGCTATGGCGAGCATATCCCCAAAAACGTCTACTCCGTAACGGTGGATACCGGCCTTGCCATGCGAAAACTGGCGGACTATTTGCGGCAAAAGGGCCACCGGCACATCGCCTTTGTGAACAGGGTCGATACCAGCCCCGCAGGTCCCCGCCACGATGCTTTCCATTCTCTGATGACCAAAACCTATCACGACAGGATTGAGGATTATATACTGAATATTCCTGTGCCCGGCGATGAAGCGGGTTCCCTCGCTTGTTACCTGATGGGCCGCATGGCGGCGGAGCAGTTTGCCCAAAGAAAACTCGACGCTACCGCCGTGATCTGTTTTAACGACGATGTGGCCATCGGCTTTTATCGGCGGATCGTCACGCTGGGTTATCGTATCCCTCTGGACCTCTCGGTTGCCGGATTTGACGGCCTTGCTCTGGGGGAATATCTCACTCCGGCCCTGACCAGCATGGATTTGCACCCCTACGAGCACGGGAAAAAATGCGCCGGGGTGATCCTCGATCTCTTGCAGGAAAAGCGGTGCGCCTATAAGCACAACATTGACTTTTCCCTTGTCGAGCGCGAGAGCGTACGTACGATTAAGCCTTAAGGAAAACAGACTTCTTTAATTGCATGGTTCAAGAAAGAGCCGGGGGCCGATGTTTTTGAAAGATATGCCGCCATTCCTTTTCTCTGGATACGTCCCATGCTGCAAAAAGATTAAAATTTTTCACGTTTTCTGAACATTTTTCAACATTTTTCAACTTTTTTGTTGACAAGCCGAAAAACAGCTTGTATAATATATATGTGGTCTCAAGTTCACGTGGACACGGGTTCATATATGGACTTGAGTGCATAATATAATTTTAAGGAGAAGGTAAAGGTATGAAAAAGAGTTTGATTTTTTGGGCGGTTCTGCTGTGCGCCGTTCTGCCGGGTTGTTCCAAGAAAGAGGCGGCTTCCGGGAAAGTGACTATTGTTGTCGGCGGATGGCCTTCCGCCGATGTGGGTTTCAAGGCGGCGCTTGCCGGGTTTAACGAGAAGTATCCCAACATCAATGTTGAAATTGAGATGTCCGAAACGTCCGCTTATCACCAGGCGCTTCAAACGGCGCTTGCGGCAGGACAGGGTGCGCCCGATGTGGCCATGATCGAAGGCGCGTATATCGCTCAGTACCGCGATTCTAAAGCCCTTGTCAACCTGCTCGGCGCGCCCTACAACGCCAATCGGTACAAGAATGATTTTGTCGGACTCAAATGGAATCAAGCGTATTCTTCGGACGGGCAGCGCATGGTCGCGTTTTCGTGGGATATAGGCCCTTCAACCTATTTTTACCGGCAGGACATTTTCAAAGAAGTTGGCCTTCCTACAGATCCTGAGGAAGTAGCCCAGCTTGCCGGCACATGGGACGGCTTGCTTGAGGTTGCTAAAAAAGTCCATATTCCCGGAAAACGCTGGCTTCTGCCGGAGGCTCATATTGTGTACCAGGAATTTTTCCATAACCGTGATTTCTTCGACGAGAAACTCAACTTGCTGCTCGACAGGCCGGGAGACATCGAATGTCTCAACACGGTCATCGAGATGCGGAAATCGGGGCTTGATATGGGTGTCGATATGTGGGCTACCGAAGCGTATGCGGCATTTGACAATGGCGCTCTCGTTTCCGTAATTACCGGCGCTTGGTACGGGGGGTTCCTCAAGGATGATGTTGACCCGGATGGAACCGGTAACTGGCGGGCCGCGTATCTTCCCGGCGGAATCAGGGACAAGAGTATCGGCGGTTCTTTCTGCGCTATTCCGGAGCAGAGCAAGCATAAAGAAGAGGCGTGGGCTTTCCTTGAATATATGCTCGCGACGAAAAAAGGCCAAAACGATATGTTTGAAGCAATAGATTATTTTCCGAGTTATGTTCCCGCATGGGACGATCCGATTTATGAAGCGGCCGATCCGTATTTTGGCGGTCAGAAGACCCGGTCGCTTTGGAAAAATATGGCCAACGGACTGGACGTGCCTGTTTATACGACGATTATGGATACGACCGTTGAGACTCAGATGAGAACGTCGATTTACGAAGGCATCGAAAAAGGTCTTGACGCGCAGGGGATCAAGGCCCTCATCAGGGAGCAGGTGGGAACCGCGACGGCTGAGCTCAGGCGGCAACAGATTCAGACGCTTCGTGATGCGGGAGTCTGGAAAGACTAATTGGAAATCGGCTTCAAAACCCCCGGAGGCTTCCTCCCCTTCGGGGGAATTGATAATGGAGAATTGAAAAAGGAACTTATTATGACGACTGTTGCTGAAACGACGTTGCGAAAAAAACATTGGTCAGCCGAGAAAAAGAAAAGTCTTGTCGCGTATGTTTATATCGCCCCGTTTTATCTTCTTTTTCTTATTTTCGGGTTGTTTCCGTTGGTGTCGGGTTTTTACATCAGTTTTTTTCGCTGGGACGGGCTTTCCCCGATGCGTTTTCTGGGGCTCGAAAATTATTTCAACCTGATACGGGACCCGCTTTTCGGGAAGGCTTTGGTCAATACGCTTTTTATCGGGATTGCCGCGCATATTCCTATTCTGGGCGGCGGGATGGTTCTCGCGTATGTGCTTAATTCAAAGATGGTTCGATTCAAAAACGTTTTCAAGACGATATTCTTTATGCCGATGGTAACCAGCGCGGTGGCGATCACGATTGTTTTTCAGACTCTTTTCGGGTATAACTTCGGGTTTATCAATTACTTTGTGAAGCTCGCGGGCAGCGTTCCCGTGAACTGGCTCCAGGGCGACGGTTCCCTGATTAAATTCGCGGTTATCGTGATGTTTTCGTGGAAATGGATCGGCTGGAATATGGTGATTTACCTTGCGGGAATGCAGGGTATCAGCGAAGACATCTATGAGGCCGCGACAATCGACGGCGCAGGCCATGTAAAAATCTTCTTTCGTATAACGCTGCCTCTGTTAAAACCGATCATTCTTTTTACGCTGATTCAGTCGAGCATCGGTATGTTTAATCTTTTTACCGAACCTTTTATTCTGCTGGGAGGCCGGGATTATACGGGAGGCATAAACAGCGGCGGCTTGAGCCTCATGATGTATCTCCTCGGGAAAGCCCCTCAGGGAGGAACCGCCTACGGATACGCTTCCGCCTGCGCCTACATCATCACGATCCTTATCATTATTATTTCTGTGATAATGAACCAACTGATGGCCGAAAAGGACCAGAAATCCAGGGAGGCTGCGGTATGAGACTTTTTCTTTTTGCTCTCGTCCTTTTGGTAATACTCTTGTGGGCATTATGCAGATCCTTCAGGAGCTGGCGGAAAATAACCCTCTACGCCGTGCTGATTGTGATTGCCTTTGTTATGATTCTGCCCTTCTATATGATGTTCGTGATGTCAACGCTGCCGACCCCGAAAATATTTTCTTATCCGCCGATTGTCTGGTTCGGCTCAAATCTTCTGTCCAATGTTCAGCGTATGAGCAAGGCGGTGGACATCATCAGGGCATTTGGGAACAGTTGTATGGTAACCGTCAGCAACACGGTACTGGTACTTCTTTTTTGTTCTATGGGCGGATACGCTTTCGCGGTTCACCGGTTCAGATTTAAGAAACAGCTCTTTGGCATATTGCTTGTTACCATGATGGTGCCGTGGACGGCGGGCGTGATTCCCTGGTTTTATTTGATGTCAAAGTTCGGATGGCTTAATTCATTCAAGGCTCTCATTATTCCCAGCGCCGCGAATGCTTTCGGCATCTTTTGGATGCGCCAGTACTGCCAGCGAAATATACCCCATTCTATTTTGGACGCGGCGCGTATTGACGGATGCAGTGAGTGGACAATCTTTTTCCGTGTTGTTTCGCCGGTCATTCTGCCCGCCTACGCCTCGCTGGGGATCATGCAGTTTGTCAACGTCTGGAATGACTTTATTCAGCCGATGATGATTCTCCGGCGGATGCCGCTCCACACGCTTCCCGTGATGCTGCGGACCATGGTGGGAGACCGTGGCACCGACTATGGAGCAATGATGCTGGCCAGCGCCTGCGCGGTACTGCCCCTCTTAATCGTGTTCCTTTCCGCATCGCGTTATTTTATGTCGGGACTCACCGCCGGGGCGATCAAAGAATAGGGACTGTTTCAAACCCGGCACAGGATCAAGCCAAACGTTGTGCCGGGGGCGTTGCGGGGGGCGGGCCACCCGCAGAGGGGGTAGGGCGCAACCATGTGCGCCCGTGGGGGAGACTTCCCCCTTCTTGAATAGAAGCATTATATTATAGAAGGAAAAGGATATTTTATGGAAAGGATACTCAAGGGCGACAAGATTTTATTGGGGACCTGTTATTACCCGGAACATTGGGAGCGCGGGCTGTGGAAGGACGATCTTTCGAGAATGAAAAAACACGGCATTGCCGCCGTGCGGGTCGCCGAATTCGCGTGGAACAAGGTGGAACCTGCCGAGGGGCAGTACACGTTCGGGTTTTTTGATGATTTTCTTGAAACCGCCGGAGCAGCGGATATGGCGGTCATTTTCTGTACGCCTACGGCTGCGCCGCCGGCATGGCTTACCCACCGTTACCCGGAAGTCTTGAACGCGGACATCAACGGCCTGTCGATACACCACGGGGAACGGCGGCATTACAACTACAACGCTTATGCCTATCGGCGTTTTGCCGCGATTATCACGGAAAAAATAGCGGAACATTACGGCAAGCATCCGTGTATCATCGGCTGGCAGATTGACAATGAAATTAATTGTGGTACCGATGAGTTCTATTCGGCGAGCGATACTGCCGCGTTTAGGGAATTTCTCAAAAAGAAATATCAAACCCTGGATAATCTTAACACCGCATGGGGAACCGTGTTCTGGAACCAGACCTATACCGCTTGGGATGAGGTGTTTGTCCCCCGGAAGACCGCCAACAATTCCCACAGCCCCCATCTGGTTCTGGACTATTACCGGTTTGTATCGGAAAGCGCCCGGAGTTTTGTGAAGCTCCAAAGTGACATACTGCGGAAATATATCAAAAGCGGGGACTTCATCACCACCAACGGCATATTTGCCAACCTTGACAGCCACCGCATGACCGCCGAAAGCCTTGATTTTATCACCTACGATTCTTACCCGGATTTTGCCTACTGCCTGAACGCGGACCCGGTACATTCCGATGACCTTAACGACCGGAAATGGAGCCGCCATTTGTCCGAGGTACGTTCAATCTCGAAGGTTTTTGGCATCATGGAGCAGCAATCCGGGTCTCCGGGCTGGAATACCCGCATGGAGGCCCCTCAGCCGAGGCCGGGGCAGATGGCCCTCTGGACTATGCAGAGCATAGCCCACGGCGCGGACTACGTGAGTTACTTCCGCTGGCGCACCTGCGCTATGGGCACAGAAATTTACTGGCACGGCATCCTCGATTATTCAAACCGGGATAACCGCCGCCTTGCCGAACTTGCCTCGATTTATGAGAAAACACAAACGTTGTCCGGGCTTGCGGGGAGCGTTTACGAGGCGGCGTTTGGAGTATTAAAAGACTACGACAACGTCTGGGATTCAAGGCTGGACGCATGGCACAGGCGGCTGGACGAGGTAAGCGGGGCGGGAATTTTTCAGGCCGCGCAACTGACCCATACGCCGTTTGATTATGTGTATATTGATGATTCCACCACTCTGGAAGTTTTATCGAAGTATCCGGTCTTGTTTTACCCTCACGCGGTTATTATGACTGAAAAACGCGCCGAATTGCTGGAGAAATATGTGGAATCGGGCGGGGTCTTGATACTAGGCTGCCGCGCCGCTTACAAGGATGTCACCGGGAAATGCCCTATGGTAAAACTGCCGGGGCTCTTGCAAAATCTTTCCGGCGTTGACGTGACGGAATACACGTTCACCGCCGCTGACGAGGGGATGATCTCGGTCGATTGGGACGGGACGGAACTTGAAGCCCCGGTTTTCAACGACATTCTGGAACCTCTTGGCAATGCCCGCGTTCTGGGGCGGTATACGAAGAGTTACTACGCCTCTTCCCCGGCGCTCATCGTCCGCGAATACGGCAAGGGCAGGGTGTACTATTTTGGCGGTACCTTCTCCCGGCAGGGCGCCCGTGTGTTTCTGGAAAAACTGGGTGTTGCCGGCCCCTATCGGGACCTTTTTGAACTGCCTGAATGCTGCGAGCTTGCCGTCAGAAGAAAAGGAGACGCGCGTTTCTTTTTTGTTCTGAATTATACGAAGGAGGCGGTTCGTATCACTTTGAAAAGGGAAATGACCGACCTCTATACACGGCAAAGCGTTTCGGGGGATATAGAACTTCCCGCCTACGGGACGGGGGTGTACGCGGCGCGAATTGAAAATGGATAATGGAAAATAATGTAGGCTTAACACCTCGCCTTATTCGCGGTTAATCTCTTTGTATTGATGACTTTAGAATTTAACCGCAAAGGCGCGCGAAGGCGGTGCCATACATGGCAATAAGGTTTTTACCGGCAGCCGCGCCTTTTATCGCCAATTCGTCTGTTTTGTCAGCTTTCACAGAAAGCCGCCTTCAAGACTGCTTGTAAAGCCATCGGCTATCAAATCAGCACGCCTCTATCCTTATTCGCCTTTGCGGTTTACTAACCGCCTCGCCGTATGTAGGCTTAACACCTCGTTGTATGCAGGCTTAAAGAGGGGAAAGCCGCAGTTGCTTTGTTGCCGACCTCTCATTTCCTGCGCCCTACGCTACCCTCTCTGCGGGGTACTACCGTCCCCGCAGAGGGGGTAGCGTAGGGCGGCTCAAAACCGTACATCGTATAGAGCGGTTTTGAGCCGGCTGGAGCGAGGGGGAGACTGTCCCACTTAATCATTATCCATTTTCAATTCCCTGTAGGGGCCAACCCCCTTGCGGTAATAGTGAGAATATGGTATGGTTTCTCCAAAAGGAGACAATATGATACTTTTGATCTGGCAGTTTTTGCTGGCGGTGTTTTTTGTGGTGGTGAACGGGGCAACGCAGCTTTTCTACGCCCAGTCGCTGGGGTATAAGCTGAAGCCGACGGGGTTCGCCTATTTTATCGGCGCACTCGGCAACCTTGCGACCGGTTCTGTGGTTCCTATTTCCGGGCAAGCGGAAATGATCACGATGTCAGGGCTCATCAAGAACCTCAACGTGCGGGTCGCGGCCCTGTTGATAGCCTCGGCGGTGGGAATATTTCTGGGGGCGACCGGCCTTCTCTCCCGCATCGTGGACTTTTCCGGTACCACCGTGATCTCCGGCATGATGGCCGGGGTCGGGCTCATACTGGCGACGGTCGGCGTTTCTCTTGCCAAACAGGAAGTCAGGACGGGGATCATCTCGATCGTCAGCGCGATTGCCGTATGGATCCTTTCCCACGATGTGGTTTACACGATTGCCGTGTCCGTTTTTCTTTCATCGTTGGACTACTGCCTGTTGCAAAAACGGCGGGTAAATCTCGATGATGTGGCAAAGGATGCGGGCATCGACGCGGAATCGGCCGACTGGCGGTTCTGGACGAAAGATTACTGGGCGGACTTCAAGGTGCTGAGGCCCCAGTTTACCCTCGGCGCGGTGTTGGGCGGTCTGGGGTTCATCTGCCTGAACATCGGTTCCAATATTTCTTTCGGCAATATCACGGCATCCATCGCCGGGGTGGAACCTAAGCTCAACGCCCTGTCTTTGATCAACTCGCTGGCGGACATCCCGTCAATCCTCTTTGGCGGCATGCCGATAGAGGCGATCATATCGGGAACCGCCGGAGCCCCCTGGCCGGTTGCGGCGGGGATCGCGATGATGGCGGTGTCCGGCGCGTTGCTTCTCACCGGCCTTATGACCAAGATCGGGCGGTACGTTCCGTCCCAGTCAATCGCGGGTTTTCTCCTGATTATCGGGTTTTCCCTTACCCTAGTTCCCAACCTCAGCGCGGTGGCCGCCTCCGAGTCTCCCCTGGAAGGTATCGTAGCCGGAAGCGTTACCATGCTTACCAGCAACGCTTTCGTCGGTATGGCTGCGGGCGTAGTTGTTAAACTTACCGGAAACCTTTTCGGGCTGGTCTGATGAACGATTGGCCCCCGGCGCATTCGGTCGGACTGACCCCGGATTTGACCGTTGATCTCCCCCTCATTCGGGACCCGGCCACGGGGTTTGCCTTCTACTCTTTCAATATGATAGGAAAGGCGGGCTGGTGCGAAAAAACGGCGCAGGAGCTGGCGCAGAGGCTCAAGTCCGGCCTCGGCGAGTCCCCGGAAGCCTTTGTTACCGCCGAGGCTAAGGCGATTGCCCTTACCCAGGAGCTGGCGCGGAACTTTGGGCACGACAGGTATGTGGTGTTGCGGAAGAGCCGGAAGAGCTATATGCGGGATCCGGTCAGCTTTCGGGGCGGCTCGATCACCTCGGGCGAGCAGGAATACTGGGTCGAACAAGCCGACCTCGATTATCTCTGCGGCAAAAGGGTTGTGCTGGTTGACGACGTGGTGTCCACAGGCGGGACGGCAAAGACCTTCCTGAAAGTCGTCGGGCTTGTCCGTTGCAGGCTGCTGGCGTTCTGCTGCGTCCTCACGGAAGGAACACAGTGGACTCAGTTCGAGGGCATCCCCGTTATAAGCCTTAACCACCTGCCGCTGCCGGGCGTTATCCGGGGAGTGGAGGCGTAACCTTTGGATAGAGTGCGGCTCTTTGCAAAACACCTTTATTTGAGCCTGTTCCAAAACTCATTTGTATTGGAGTATTACTGTCAGTTGACAAAGAGGTAAGGAATTAACCGCGAAGGCGAAGGCGGTTAAGGATAGAGGCGCGCTGATTTGACAGCCGATTGACTTTACAAGCGGTCTTGAAGGCGGCTTTCTGTGAAGGCTGACAAAACAGGCGGATTGGCGGTAAAAGGCGCGGCTACCGGTAAAAACCTTCCGCGCCTTCAGTACCGCGGCGCCGAAGCTGGTATCCAGGCGCCGTCTTTACTGGCGCCGTGCCATGCTGCATAACCGCGCTAACGCTCCTAGCACAACCTACGGTTGTGCCTGTTTCGGGCGCGGCATGGGGTGCCTTTGCGGTTAAATTTAATTGAGGCTGCCGGTAAAGGCGGGCAGTCTAAGGTTCGCTTGAGGTTTTGAAACAGCCTCACTTTATTGCTTTGCTTTCATAGAAGAAAGTGGTGCGTTGCGGGTAAAGTAACGGACACGGAGGAATTATGCTTGTCGATTTAAGGCCAGAGGAACTATTCCGGTGGAAGGGTTTGAACCCGCGCCCGAAAGATCACGATGCCTACTGGGAACGCGCGCTTGGGGAACTGGACGCGGTGAAGCCGGAGGTCGAACTGAAATCGGCCGCTTTTACCTGTGCCTTTGCCGACTGTTTCGATCTCTATTTCACCGGGGTACGGGGCGCGCGCATCCACGCGAAGTATGTACGGCCTAAAAAGATCGCGGGTACCATCCCGGCGGTATTCTTTTTTCACGGATATAGCGGTTCGGCGGGCGACTGGTCGCGGTTTCTGCCCTTTGCCGCCGAGGGAATAGCGGCGGCGGCGATTGATGTTCGCGGACAGGGCGGTTTGAGCGAGGATACGGGCAACGCTGTCCGGGGCAACACATTGCAGGGACAGATCATTCGCGGCCTTGACGACGACCCGGACAACTTTCTCATGCGGCATATTTTTCTGGACACGGCTCAGGTTATCCGTGTGGTTGCGGCTTTTGACGAGATTGACGAGAACCGCCTCGGCGCGACCGGGGGTTCCCAAGGAGGCGGCCTCACCATCGCGTGCGCGGCACTGGAACCCCGGATCAAGCGGGCGTTCGCGCTCTATCCTTTCCTGTCCGACTACAAACGCGTGTGGGAGCTTGACCTCGCGAAGGATTCCTACACGGAGTTGCGGATATATTTCAAGCGATTCGACCCCCGCCATGAACGCGACACCGAATCATTTACCCGCCTCGGCTATATCGACATTCAGTTTCTCGCGCCGAGGATCAAGGCCGATTTTGTCATGCTGACCGGCCTTATGGACACGGTTTGCCCGCCCTCATCGCAGTTTGCCGCCTACAACAAGATCACCGCGAACAAGAAGGTGTATTTCTACCATGATTTCGGCCACGAAAATCTTCCCGAAAGCGACGATATGCTCTTTGATTTTATGAGAGGCTTGTAAAGGGGTTCATAGGGGTGTCTCCTCCGATTCATTCCGCTATTGGGTTCTTGTTTTCGTCATTTATGGCTATAGAAAAATATTAGACTTGTTCAACAACCCGGTTGGTTGTCTCACAAGTCTTACGGTTTTTCAGGCTAAAGCCGAGCTTTAGCCTTAGAAAACCGTATTTTTAGCGGAAGTTGTTCGGAAACTTGAGGGTTCCAAATAACTCTATTATCTGAGCCTGTTTCAAAACTCCATGTTGCGGAGCGGGCAGACTTCTCTTGCGGCCATCTCTGGCCTGTGTGATCGAGGCCGTATGCTACTCTTTTTTGCCGTGATCCGGGGCGGTTAGCCGGACGGAGACGCGGGTTTGGCGGCGTTTTGGGCCGAAAACCGGGCCGTTATCGTCATCCCGGGCGACCTAAGGCTGTCCCAACTTAAGATGTAGGCCGCTGCCCCCGGTATCGGCGTGCTTGCCGACTTGTCTATCGCCGTCCAGTCCGCCTCTTCCGCATCCTCTGGCGGCTCCCCGTCCAAGATCTCCGACTCGTACCGCTCCCCCCAAACGTGCCCCTTCCGCCCCACGATTATGTTGAACCGCAGGGAAAACGTTTGTTTCAGCAGCTGCATTATCAGCGGCAGCATAAAGCCGTCTTCAGGCTTGATATAGAACGTGAGCCACGCCCCCTCAAGCCGGAGACAGCGCATCTCGAAGCCGTAACGCGCTTTTGTTTCGCGGAGCACACGGTGAAGCAGCACTTTCGCCCACGACAACTGGAACAAGGGCTCGCCGATATTGACCTCTGTTCCTACTTTATACCAGACGTTCTGTTGTAACTTTCGCGGTTTATTCATATAAAAACCTCCATACTATATAAGGCGTTGAGTGGCGGTTTTGCTTTAGTCTGATGGGGAAAAACCGTGAAAAAGGGAGAAAAAAGATGAAAAAGTGGTAACTATTCAGCCGATCAATGAAACCCAAGGAATTAAACACGGAAGGCACGGAATCACGCGGAATTTTACTCTGTAATCCTGCTTTTCCGCGTCTTGTCCGCGTTTTCCGTGGTTTTTATTCCTGATTTTCCATGCGGCTGAATAGTTACAAAAAGTGAAAAGTTTGAGGTTTTGAAGCAGACTCATCAAGGTTGCCAGCCCCTAACTGCATCGTGCCGTCTGTCGACACGATAACTAAACAGTACTCGTTCAACGAGCCGTACCATTTAGTATATCTGTCTGGCCGGGGGGCCGCTGTCTACAGGCGGCGTTATGTTCGCCGACAGCGGCCCCCCGGCCCGCCGATACAGCCACCGCGTCACCCCGCCTGATCCAGATACTCCCGCAGTACCGCCGGAAACTCGTCCGTGATTTTCCGCTGTACGCCGATGATCACCCGGCTGTCCGCATCCTCTTGGCTGGCCGGGTGGGATTCCCGGTTT
>JAIRNN010000262.1 GCA_031257995.1 Spirochaetaceae bacterium
GCGAGCAACGGCTTATGCTGTCCCTGGTAAAGTATCTGCTTCTTGAGACAGACTCCTTTCTGGATATGTTTGAAAACATTCATCGAATCGCTGCTCTTTGTGCCAATTCTAAAAGAAAATGGCTCCCGGCACTTTACAGGCTCCTTGTCCCTAAGTAAACGCATATGGGAAGTCTCCCCCTCGCTCCGGTCTTGCGCCCTCCGCTTACCCCCTCTGCGGGAGCGCGGCCCCCGCAACGCCCCGCCATTATCTATTTTCAATTATCCATTATCATTCCCCCGAAGGAGGGAAGTCCCCGGTTCCAATCACGGGCATTAATCACAAGACATCGCAGATGAATACGGATAAGCGCAGATGAACACGAAAGAAGCTCGGCGGATTTTCACGGATTAAGGGATGTCCGTTGTGAACAATCTGCGTACATCCGCGTCCATCTTTGTCGCCATTTATGGCACTGTTTGCGGTTAACCGTGATGAAAACCCGTGATTAAGGCCGGGGGCTTTCCCCCTTCGGTGGAATTGATAATGTATAATTGAGCCTGTTCCAAAACCCCAAACGAATCTTAGAACAACCATATTTACAGAGAACTTTCAAGAAAATTTAACCGCTAAGGCACCCAATGCCGCGCCCGAAACAGGCACAACGGTTGCGTATGGCGCAACTTGGGTTGTGCTAGGGGCGTTATACAATTACACAACACGGCGCGGCGCCAATAAAGGCCCCGCCTTTTTATTCAAGCATCAGCGCCGCGGTATTGAGGCGGTACCATACATGGCAATAAGGTTTTTACCGGCAGCCGCGCCTTTTATCGCTAATTGGCCTGTTTTGTCAGCTTTCATAGAAAGCCGCCTTCAAGACTGCTTGTAAAGCCAACCGGCTGTCAAATCAGCGCGCCTCTATCCTCATTCGCCTCAGCGGTTTACTAACCGCCTTCGCGGTTAATTCCTCACCACTTTGTCAACTGACAGTAATATTCCAATACAAATGAGTTTTGGAACAGGCTCAATTGAAAATGGATAATGATCAAGGCTTGAAGGCTGCGCGTTCTATAATGCTTTAGGTATGAAAACATCATTTGCAAAACTCTACAAGAAATTGTCCGTCAATGATCCGGGGGGCTCCTGGGGCTCTGTTGCATTTATTTACCTTAAATCATTCATGGGCACCCTGCCACAGGAATGTCAGAAACGCGCTCAACGTTTCACGCGCGGCATTGGGTGCCCCGCAGAGGGGGCAGCGTAAGACCGCAGGGCTGGAGCGAGGGGGAGACTTCCCCCATAAAATATACCGGCATTATTTCCATGCCTAAAGCAGTATATCGCGATAATTTTCCATTATCCCCTTTCCATTTTCAATTCCCCTGAAAGGGGATCACCTTCCGTGCAATGTCTCCGCAGGGCGCAGCCGGACGAGCGAGCGCATCGCGGGAAGGCAACCGACAAGCGTCATCAGCAGGACGAGCAGCGTTACAAAGGGGATGACCGCAACGCGAACCGTGATCGCCGAGTTGAACACGCTCTGGCCGATGACTTTTGCGAAGCCGCACCCCGCGAGGAATCCGGGAACACCGCCCGCGAGGGAGGCCGCCACGACACCGGCGGTTACGAGGCCGATCACCTGCGCTTCTGTCGCGCCCAACGCCTTAAAGAGGCCGATCTCCGCCGAACGTTCCATCACCGAGGCCGTCACGAGGTTGGAAATGCCGAGCGCCGCCCCGGTAAGCGACAGCGCCGTTATCAAGGCCATGAGCAGAGTCGTCTTTTCGAGGATCGCCCCCTCCGACTCCGAGACCCGGCGCACCGGCTTCGAGATAGAACCCGTCAACACCTCGTCTATCTGGTAACAAATCGAGCTGACATAGGCCGTGCAATACCACTGCTCCCACTCTTTAATAGAAAGACTCTGCGGATTGACACTTGCGCGGCGGGAAAGCTCGTTGTCCGGTGTCGTGAGCGCGCTCACCTCGATACGGCTCACCTTGCCGCTCTTCCCCGCCAGAGCCTGCGCCGAAGCGAGTGTCGTGAACAGCGCGTTATCCTCGTCACCCCCTGAGTTGAATACCCCCTTCACTGTGAATGTCCGTGTCTCCGCCGTACCCGCCACCGTTACCGTGCCGCCGGGAGAAAGCCCGAGCCGTTGCGCGGCAGCCGCCCCCGCGATGACCTCATCGTCACGCTCCGGCCAGTCCCCCTCGACCTCCCACCAATTCTTCATACTGGTAAGCCCCGCATCCGTCTCCTCGCCCGTCGGCAGCGCGAGATGGTGGTTGTACCATGCGCCCTCCACCTTCACCGCCTCGCCGCCGACCGCCCCCTTCGTCGCAAAAAACGGCGAAAAGTCAACGATGTTGAACGCCCAGAAAATCGTCTTAA
This sequence comes from Spirochaetaceae bacterium, assembly GCA_031257995.1. Lineage (GTDB taxonomy): Bacteria > Spirochaetota > Spirochaetia > Treponematales > Breznakiellaceae > JAIRNN01. The sequence goes on from JAIRNN010000262.1 coordinate 2,374, forward strand.
TCCGCCCCAACTCGTCCTCAAGCAGAAATTTGTCCGCCGTCTCATCCTCGCCTAACCCGTAGAGGTCGCCCAGCAGCGAGACCCCCTGCGGATACACCGTAATATTCGCGCCATACGTCTTCAACTCGCGGTTCAGCTTGTCGCCAATATCGAACGACACCCCCAGCATCGCCGACGCGATAGACGCGCCCAGCGCCGACGTCAGCGCGATAAAAAGCATCTTCCCCTTCTGCCGGAACAAAGCCCCGGCCAACATCCGCCAAAACATCCTATCCTCCAGTCATCAAATCAAAAAATAAACGTTACTATTGCCAATCGTTTACACAACGAAAATTTAACTGCTAAGGCACCCCATGCCGCGCCCAAAACGAGCACAACTGGGTTGTGCTAGGGGCGTTACGGGAACAATGCGGCACGGTACGGCGACAAAACCCCCGCCTTTTATCCATGCACCAGCACCGAGGTACCTAATGCGCGGAAGGTTTTTCCGGCAGGCACGCTCTCTACTGTCAGTCCGTCCCTTTCCGCCAATCCTCTCAAATAAAAGGCGGGGGATGCCTCCCCCGTAATCTTCGGACAATTCTTCAATATTATGAGCATATCCGATTTTCGCGCCTTTTTCTACTGCTGCCTTTAATGTGGTGCCTGTTGTGAGGGGCAGTGTACTGCTGCTTGGCTGTGCCGTTTTGTTGTCGTACTATTTAGTTAATGCTAGGCGGGACAGGGGCTATCCTCGTCCCCTTAATTTCCCGAATGGCGCCATGGCGATGCGGATTTTCACCCCACGCCCCTCTTTGATCTGCGTTTACTGTGGTTTTTTGGGATGAAGGCCGCGATTAATGCTGTGATAAGGGGGTGTATTGCGCCATAATAAAATCTAGCCGAAATAAGTCTAATTCCTGTATGGGTTTAGACTTAAAATGTGCCTGTTTTGGTGTTATGATGACATTTGAGCCTTTTTGTAACTCTTTATCCAGTCTGGAATTAGCTCCTTCATAATTTTTTGTTGTATAACAACTTAAACCATTTCGGCTAGATTTTTATTTTGGCGCACACCCCTCTTTTCACTTAGAAAAAGTATGGCGCAACGCGTGCTCTTGACAAAACTTTTTGTTCTCGTATTACACTTAGTATTATTCCTTGTGTGCGGTCCCATCTGCGGATGACCCGCACCATAAGATTAGGAGAGGTGATTATGAACGCGCACGCTGTATTAACCACGGCACGGTTGCCACGAGAGACGGCCGACCGGCTTGACGCTTTGGCAAAGCTGAGGCACAAAACGAAGTCTCTCATCATCAAGGAGTCGCTTGATCTGTATTTTGAACGCGAGGAAGCCGGTTTCGGGTCGTTCGCGCTTGGCGAGGAGCTTTTTGGCCGCTATGCCTCCGGCCGCGAGGATTTGTCGTCCAACTACAAGACGCTGGTAAAGGAAAAACTTCATGCAAAGCACCATCCTGATTGATGCCGGGCCGCTCATCGCGCTTTTTGACCGGAGCGACCGGTATCACCGGCAGATCGTTGATTTTTTGCGAAAAGACGAATACCGGTTTGTGAGTACGCTCGCGGTTCTTACCGAGACTGCCTATATGCTTGGGTTTGAGGTGAGGGCGCAAATAGACTTTTTCAACTGGGTTTTGAGTAAGGGTGTTATTCTGAGCGACATCAACCAGAATGATCTCCCGCGCATCATCACGTTAACCGAAAAATATGCGGATCTGCCGATGGATCTGGCCGACGCGACATTGGTCGTTACCGCAGAAAAGAGCGGCATCCGCGAGATTATCAGTGTGGACAAAGATTTCGATATTTACCGGCTGCCGGGACGGGAGAATATTCACAATGTTTTTCAGGTTGCGGCCAGGTGAACGCGGGATTGAAATCACGGTAAACCACAGATCTGCGTAATCTGTGGTTTACCGTGATTCCGTTGCGGTTCCTCGTGATTAAGGCGGGGTCTTAGGGACGGAGCCCGAGACTTACGTCCTTTGGAGAGGGGGTAGCGTAGACCAAACGGAGGGAGATGCGGACACGCCTTTAGGCTCAGGCCTTTCGATCGGAGTGCGTGTTTGGAGCGAGGGGAAGTCTCCCCCTGTCAACAAGTTAACAGAATGGTATAATCCCCCCAGCCAACCGTTTGATTTGTGATTGTGATGAAAACGCGGTTTTTTCAGATATTCTTTTCTTGTCACTCCGCGGTTCGGCCGTACCGGTACTGTCCGCTATCGTATCTCCATTACCGGTTCCCGGTACAAGTATTTCCGGGCAAGACCGTCATCCGTTATCAGCAGCCCGGCGAGCCGATCCTCCAACACCCCGGCCGCGCGGTTCACGCCGGCACGGTATTCGCGCCCCCTTTTCTTCGTTTTTCCCTTCGCCGTCTTTTCATCCGCCTCCCGCAGCCCGCTGAAAAGCATATCCGATACCGTCGTCGCCGCGTAG
>JAIRNN010000079.1 GCA_031257995.1 Spirochaetaceae bacterium
GTCCCTGAATCGCAGCAATGCGAACTTAGGTTCATGTTTGTGAAAGTGAAAACTTTCGACGGGAAGGCGGTTAAGTGGGAAGGCGCAAACGCCAATAACTCAGGCCATGTAAAAATACCCGCCGGAAAGCATGACATTGTTTTTGATTGGACCATGCAGCAGACACAAATGACCGGCGTGTCGAGTACGACGTATACCTATGAAACGACAACCAAAAGCCTGAAGGATATTACCATCTCACCGGTTTTTGAAGCCGGGCATAACTATTTCATAGGCGGCGGCCAGCTTGCCGACGGCAGTCTTAAAATCTATTTGCAGGATATGACTAATATGCCAAATGAATTCTATGGAGATGTGGTCGCCAACGCGCCTAAAGCGTCAAAATCCCCAACGGAATTTGAAGGCGCGTGGAAAGACAATGAAGGGACAACGTTTGTATTTGCCGGGAATACATGGGAACAAGCGTTACCGCCCGGAACCAGCACAAACACGGGCGCCCAGGAAGTAAGATTGAAGGGGACGTTTGAGTCCGCGAATGGCAAGGTTACGTTGTATATGACCGACACCTTCGCCGCCGGAAAGTGGATAAAAATGACGGCCATGAAATCAGCGTACATTTACGATTATTCCTTTGAAGGCGGGGATTTACTGCTGGAACTTGGCGGCGTATTGCCCAAAAGCCGTTACATCAAACAGTAAAAATAACCCCGGAACGTCTGCGGGGAGACTCAGGACATACCGCCTGAGCTTCCCTGTTTCATGGAAACAGCGCCCGGTATGGGCGTGTTTATATTAGATATGGAGTTTTGGCAAAGCCAAAACTCCGGAGCTCAACGCGAAGCGTTGAGCCAATTACCTATAGGAGGGTAAGCATTATGAGAAAGAATAAGGGTTCTTTTTTCGGGTTCTTCGGCATGGCGGTGGTTATGGGGTTCGTGCTGACGGTGTGGGGCGCGGCGCTCTTCGCGCAGACGGCGGCCGACTTCGACACGAAGGCGGCGGGGAACGGCGTGGTGATTACCAAGTACAAGGGGGCAGGCGGGAATGTCGTTATCCCCGCAACCATCGGCGGAAAGGCGGTTGTGGGGATTGGCGAGGAGGCTTTTCCAAGCAACGAAAGCCTTGCCTCCGTTACGATACCGGACGGCGTTACCGGCATTGGCAGGTCGGCTTTTGGCGGCTGCTCCGGGTTGACGGCTATCAGCGTATCGTCTGAAAACCGGCAGTATCAAGACAGGGACGGTGTACTCTTCACAAAAGACGGAAAAACACTCCATTCCTACCCGGCAGGCAAAGGAGGAACCGCCTACACGATACCGAACGGCGTTACCAGTATTGGCGCAAGCGCTTTTGGCGGCTACACCGGCCTGGCCTCCGTAACGATACCGGCAAGCGTTACCAGCATTGGCGATAATGCTTTTTACGGTTGCAAAAGCCTAAAGCCTGAGGTCCACGCGGACATTGAGAAGCGTTTTGGGAAAAGCGTCTTTCAGTAACGGCAGGGAACGAGTAATAGCGAACAGTATCCGCAGGTTACGCTATACGGCACGTCATGTACGGTGCAATCGGTAATGCCGGTTGGCACAATCTGCGGGCTTTTTTATAATCCGTGCTCGTCTGCGCCTGTCCGTATGCATCTGTGATAAAACGTGATAGAATGTAATCTGTCGTTCATGATCCTATGGCGGTTTTGAAACAGGCTTAATGTTAAAAAGACAAGGAGTTAAAGAATGCGGGGAAAAATTTTTGCGGATTCGGCGAATCTGTATCAGGACGAGGCGAGGATTCTGTTCAATTATTACAAGAGGGCCGCCGAGAAAATCGTTCAGGAAGAGATGGAGTTGGAAAAGTCCATTGAGGACGCGCGGGCGCGGATTGAGCAGGCCAAAAAGGAAAAAATCAAAGGCATCGTCATCACGGCGGCCTTTCCGGTGGCCGCGCTGGCTGCCGTTTTTCTCGTTTTTTACAGCCTCTACGCCTTCGTTATCGCGCTCGGCAGCATCTGGGGTGTGGTTACGCTCTTAAACGCGAAGAAGACAAGAAGAGAAAATGAGACGATGATCCAAGGTTTCGAGGAGGCGCACCGTGACCTGCGGAGGGATTACCGCGTTAAAAAGCTCGGTGTGGCCTATGTTCCTGTCGCGACGCGGATTCCTTTTGAAAACAAGAGTTTCGCGATTGACCACACCGGCTCGGTTGCCAATACGGAGTTTTCGATGTCGGTTGCGCATAAGCCCGAAGAGTTGCTCCAGTCGCTCGTGTCGCTCCAAAACGGCATACAAGACGCGCCGATTGTCGAAGAAGCCGGGTCTGCGGAGCGGGTGGATACGGCGGATTATTCCACGTCCGTCCAGAATATTACCATGTACGATTATATCGGAAACATTGACCGGGAGGCGCGGAACATCCGTTATCTCTTGAACGACAACGACACGATCCGCCTTACCCTGCCCGTGATCATGCCGGAAAGCGAGAACGCCCGTTTCATCGGCGAATACGCGGTATCCGACCCCGGAGACAAGCCGGTTGTTCCCGTTTTCAACATCGACGGGTTCCGCGAAAAAATCGGCCGGTTTTACGAGTTGAACAACGTGCGGCAATCTTTCGAGAACAGTACCAGCGAGAACCAGATTGAATACTACAAAAAACTGATCAAACAGCTTGCCGAATCCGTCCAGATACTCAGCATGACAAAGATGAACGGGAGCGCAGAGGTGATCGAATACGCCAACTCGATTCTTTCCACCGTGCTGAAATCCGCGTTTAACCAGTATTCTCCGGCTCTGGAAGCCGAGGAAATTGAACGGATCCGCAGGGCAAGTTTTGATTATCAGGATTCCGTTGACAGCTACGAGCCCTTCAATCTTAAATCGAGTTCCCGTGTCAAATACGATCTCTTCTCGACATCGTGGGTTGCGGAAGACGGATCGCGGACATCGATGCCTTTTGGGATGCACCAGATTCAGGAGGAGGTGCTTGCGCCGGTTATCCAGAACTTGATGGCCGAAAACCGGATCGAACGGCTTAAAATATACAACGGTATCAAGGACCAGAAGATCGACTACCTGAATCAATGGCACCGCGACACCGAAGATTTCTACGGCCGCAACCGCGCGGAAGCTGCCGACCTTATCAACCGGATGCGCGAAAGTTACGCGGACTATATCCGCTCGCTGAACACCTACAAGGCGTTGCAGGAAACCCAGAATGCGATGAGCAAGACACGTTCTCTCGCGGACACCGAGGTACGGGAGCAAGACAAAGACGCGGAGGTCATCGCCGGTTTTGAAGTCCTGGCCGCCGGGTTTAACCAAAAGCAGGTCGCGTTCAGCGAATACATGGACCGCCTGAAGGAGAATATCGACGAGAAGGCGGCCCAGTTTGGGTTTATTCCCTATTACGAGGCAACGTTGCGCGACAAGGAATCGCGTGATTTTGCCCAATCGACCGAGGGTTTGCAGGAACTTGACCTGCGCCGGAAAAGGCTCCTCGCGGTGAGTCCCTATGTGGCGAAATTCGCGGAACTCCCGCCCGAACCGCGTGTTGAGCAGCAGGCCTACGACGACTTCGCCATTGATCTGGTGAAAGAAGCGCGTGAACTTGCGCGGGAAGCGCCGGTTTCCGCCGCCGAACCCGAAAACCGCGCCGAGGGGAATATTGAGGAGAATAGGGATATCGAGGGGGATGAAGAATAAGCATGGCAAATTTTAACTTTACGGTAGACACGTCCCCGATGGCCCAAACCGTAGACAGCGTGAAAGGGCACGTCGTTGGCGTAACGGCGGCGGTAACGGCGATGGAAGCGGCGGTTATCGCGACTGAACGGGAGGCTTCAAAGACGATCTGCGAGAATATTGACAACGGCTTTTATGTCCTTGTCAAGTCGCAGATAAGCCAGAAGGCGGTTGCCGCCTATACGGAAATGACCGCGAAGGAGATGACGCTTGTCCAGTTGAGCAAGGCTCTGGACCGTGTTCGCCGGCAAATGGAAGCGGACTACAACATGATTTCCGCCCGTTACGCGAAATTGTTCCGGTCGCTGGACAAGGCGTTGGAAACACGGGTGCGGGAACTGGACAGGCCCGCCATGCAGCTTTCCGAGACAAAAAAGAATGTTATCTTGGGAAAGTTCAAGGACAGTTGTTCAGCGCTCCTCTGCGCGTCGTCCGATGTGTACCGGATTGCGGAAACGGCGCTGTCCGGGAAATTAAAGCAGAAGACGAAGGCGGTCATAGAAACCCTTTCCGGTCAGGCAAAACAGGGCGAGACGTATTCCCGGAAAATCGAAAGCATTCTCTCGAATGAGGCCGCAGGCGCTGCCCAAAACAACGAAAGCTATATTCCGGCGCTATTCGCGACAATGGAGAGTGCCGTCCGGCGTGATGAATTTGTCGACAGCGTGTATGTCGTTCAGGATGACCGTTTTGCCAATGCCGCCGCTGTCGTTACCGCCGTGAACAACGCGGAGGGCGGTTTTGTGTGGAGTGATGCCGCAGAAGAGGAAAAACAGATGCTTCGCGGGGAAGTCCTGGCCTTAATCGAAAAAGAATCGCTTGACAGCCGTGTCGCAAACGAGGTTTTACGTCTTTTTGATGCCGCAAACTGGCAGAGCGCGGGGAGGCTGACATGAGTTATACGCAGCGTTTCCATGAATCAATAACCTTTTCGGGAAGCAAAACGGTAAGTTATCCCAAGAGCGACAGCGGCGGCAGTACGTCGGTGCATTATTCGGAAACGGTTCCGGTCGACATAACCATCTATGTGGAGACGGAACCTTTTGATAACAGCGTGACCCGTGTCAACCGGAACTTGGACGTACTTACCGGCTCGGTTGTAGCCATGAATGCGGCGCAGGTGGCGGCGATTCAGAAAACGGCCCAAGAGGTGTCCGCCTCGCTGATTGACGGGTTTTTCGGAACGATCAATCAGGAGTTAATCCAGCAGTTGCAACAGTTGGACAGCGCGATAAAGGCCGGGTTTGGTCTCCTCGAGGAGCAGGGCAAGGCGGTTTCCGCTCAAAAAGACACGATGGAAACCGACTACAACCGGATAAGTTCGCGGTACACCGCGCTTTTTCAAGACCTTGACAACGAGTGCCATAAGCGGGTCTATGCGCTGGATAAAAGCGCCTTTGTGCTGTCGGATATGCTGAAAACGTTTTTGATAGGGGCGAACACCGACGCCTGCGCGAAGAACCTGCTCGGTATCGGAGACGAATCCGGTTCAAAAAACGTGCTTTTGACTTCCCGTCTGAAGCGGATTATGCTCGAAGTATTCAAAACATTGTCCCAATATGTGACGCAGGAAGAACGAATGAGCGCGCTGATCGATTCTTTTCTGGTTGACCGGAATATCGGAGAAAAGGAAACCGTGTACATCCCGGTTGTCTGGACGGAATCGGACAGCCTTGAACAGGGAACCTGCGATCGAAACTCGTATATTCCTGATTTTGTCGACGATGCGCGGCGGGCAGGCATACAGGAAAAAACGGCCGCATACTGCGCCGTCGCAACGGACTGGAAGGCGGTAAGCTCAGGCGAGCGGGACGCGATTGACAAAGAGTTCAAATCTATCGCGGAAGCGGAGTTCGGCGGGTCTGCCGATGAAAAATCCGCGCGCGTGTACGGCAAACTCATGGAGCTATGGCAAAACGCCGAAACGCGCGTTTTCAGTTAAACAAAAACAAGGAGTATATATGAAAGAATTGACGGAAATCCACATCGGCGAATCAATCGTCGGACTGAAAGACAATCTGGTGAAGAGCGCCATCCTCCCCAAATCAAGCTCGGAGCTTGAACGGGATGTAAATATTCTCGGCAACGTCGTTGTTGAGGGCGCGGTCTATGCGCGTAATCTGATCATTGATTCGGGGCCCGCCGAATTTAACGGCGCGGTTTACGCCCACAACGAGTTGCACATAAAAAACGACGCGGAGGAAACGGTATTTTTCAAAAAGGCCGTGGCCTCAAGCGGCAGCGTGGTGTCGCTCCTTTTCAAACCTAACAGCCGTTGCGTCTACGGCTCGGACATCAACGCCTCCTCGGTTAAGTTAAGGAATTGTTTTGTCGCGGGGAGCATCTTTGCAAACGAGATTCAACTCGAAAACAGCGTGGTGCTGGGCGGGTGCTTCGCCTCGAAAAAACTCTCCCTGCACAACGTCATCGCAGGGACGTTTAACGCCCCGGAAGTCGGCGCGGGCGCGGTAAACTACCTCCTCTATCCTACGGCCTTTTCGGTGGAACCGCCCGCCGTTCTTCCCGGCACAGAATTTTACAACATAACGCTTGCCGATCTGGGCGCCTTGTTCAAAAACGAGAGCGAAAAGCAAAACTCAGGAAAAATCCGCCTTGATCTTGAGGCGGACTCCCTCCGTACCGTTCTGGTTGACGGCAACGACACGAAGATGTTGCTCCACAGCTATTCGGTCGCGGGCCGCATTCTGGTCGGCGATCTTCTGGACTTACAGAATTTTGAAAACCATTTTTTGATCGTTTCGGCCGCTCTCGGATCGCAAATACTCAAGACTTATTCGCTCCAAAAAAGCGACGGCAGCAAAAGCGATGACTTAACGGTCCCCGCTATTGCGGCCTTCTTCTTCAGGATTCTCGATGGGACGGTCCAGATAAAAAACTTAAGCGGCTCAATCCCGTTCGACGAGTTGCGTCGGAAATATTTGTGAAACCGTCGGGAAAAGTTGGCGCGGTGAAGGGGAAAGTCTCCCACTGTCAACGAGTTTAGCGTTTATCTGTGGTTACCTGTGATAAAGGCTGTGATTAAGCCCTGTTAATCCATGTGGAGCATCTCTTCGAGGTCGTCGCTCACAGGCGATTCGTCCTGGTTTGTATCCATCAGGTCTTTCATCATGTGCCGCCATTTTTGCACGATCTCTTTGCGGGGAAGCTCGCCGTCTGTGGCATCGTCCGCCCGGTACTGAAACGCGAAAAGCGTGTTGGTATTCCGGTCCAGATAGATCAAATGGTCGGAAATCCCCGCCTTGCGGAGTTCAGACTTGAGGTCAGGCCATATCTGGGCATGGCGCTTCTTATACTCCTCTTCACAACCGGCTTTGAGCCGCATCGCAAACAGCCATGACGTTATACGACATTTTTTTAGCCCAAATTTATCGTCGCAGGCGCCATCCGTGGCGCCTGAATTTCTAAAAAATTATGAAAATCACTTGTTTAATATTTTGATGTATGGTACTATATTTTTATGGAGGTTTGTAATGAATAATACATTGGACATTATCAAAAAAAGACGTAGCGTTCGCAATTTTAAGCCTGAGCAAATCGCCGATTCAGAAATTGCTGCTATTATAGACGCCGGTATGTATGCGCCCTCCGGCAGAGGGGATCAGTCATGGCATTTTACCATTGTGCAAAACGCCGAATTGCTGCATGAACTGTCTGAAGCGGTAAAACGTATTTACGCATCGTTGGACAATCCATTTCTTCAAAGCCAGGGTAAAAGCGAAAAATATCATTTATATTATCACGCGCCAACGGCAATTATCGTTTCCGGCAATAAAGATGCGTTGCTTCCCCAACTCGACTGCGCGGTCTGTGTTCAGAATATGCTTCTTGCCGCTGAATCATTGAATATCGGATCATGCTGGATCAGCGGAATTGACTTACTGGCGGCTACTGAAGAAGGATGCCCGATTCTTGAAAAACTAAATATCCCTGATGGTTATAAACCGTATTTTCAAGTGGCGTTAGGCTACAAAAAGAACGAAGACCTCAAAGCCGCGCCACGGAAGGAAAATCTTATAAACTTTATAAGGTAAGACACCTTGTTTTGGGATAGAACGCCGTATTCACCGGATAGAATACGGCGTTTTCTTTTAAGACACGCCCGTAATACCGGACAATGGATATCATTATTTATACAAAAGAGTATACAAGCGAGGAAAGAGACTTTATTACCGAGGAAACAAGACTTACTGTCAAGGAAATAAACCCTATATCCATGGAAATAGGGTTTATCGCCAGGGAGGTAAACTTTGTTGCCATGGAAATAAGGTTTACCGCCGGGGAAGTAAAGTTTGTCATCATGGAAATAAACCTTA